>JAHIUP010000028.1 GCA_018816925.1 Patescibacteria group bacterium | reverse complement strand
CTACGACGGCACATTCCGAGGAGAGGTAACGCTCCGTCAGGCCCTTGCCCAATCCTTGAACATCCCTTCCGTGAAAGTGCTTATGGAGCTGGCGGGCATTGAGGAAAGTATTGCCACGGCGCACGCAATGGGCATACGCACTCTCCAGGGCGAGTACGGGCCCTCCCTTGTGCTGGGCGCGGGCGAGGTGCGGCTCCTTGAGCTCACCTCTGCCTATGGGGTGTTTGCGGCCGAGGGCAAGCGCGTGCCCCCCCTTTCCGTGCTCCGAGTGGAGACGGCGACCGGCGAAGAGCTTGAGCGAAACTTCCATGAAGGGACTCTTGTCTTAGACCCCGCGGTGGCTCGCCTGGTAACCGACATCCTCTCCGACAATGAGGCCCGCACACCCATGTTCGGCGCTTCCTCCTCCCTGTCCATCCCTGGATATCCAGAAGTCGCGGCAAAAACCGGCACCACACAGGAGTACCGGGATGCTTGGACCCTAGGATACCTGCCCATTTCTTCGCCAGGAGGCAACGCCCTGGTCGCGGGAGTATGGGTAGGAAACAATAATAATGAGGCCATGTACAGGGCGCCCGGGGTTGTGGTTGCGGGCCCCATCTGGAACGCCTTCATGACAACTGCTTTAGGGGGTGAGTCCTGAAGCGCGAAACACGAAATCCGAAAACAAATCCAAATGACAGAAATTCAAAACAAATGGGAAAAATAAGAAATAGGTGTTTGGCGTTTTGGATATTAAGGTTTGGGAAATTGTTTCGGATTTCGATATTCGAATTTCGTATTTAGCTTTTAATGGGCATCAAGATATACCGGTATCCATCGTCTCCCACCGGGCGCAAGAGGGTAGGGGCCTCCTCTCCGTTCAGCTGAAGCTCCACCTGTACGCTCTTAAGCACAGAAAGCCCGTCCGCAAGGAATCTCCAATTGAAACTCGCTTCTACGCGCTTCTCTCCGGTGGCCTCGGCAGGGAGTTGGGCTTTGTGTTCCCCCACCTCCCCGCTTGCCGAGGAAAGCTCGAGGCGTTTCTCGGCAGGAACTACGGAAAGGCGCACCTCGTTGGTACGTCCGGCGAAAATACCCGCCACCCGCACACCCGCCAGCAGTTCTGCTCTGTCGAGCACGGCCTTCGCTTGGAAGCTCTGCGGGATAATGTTCTCATACTCTGGGTACTCCCCTTCGAGAAGCCGTGACACAAGTTGTATGGAAGGACCTGCCGCTCCCCCCTCGCCCTCCCAAGAAAAGATAACCTGGGTGGGAGAACGCGAAAGCGAGAGATGTCCTTCCCGGTCCCCAAAAATACTTAGCGCCTCTCTTGCCGCCTTCTGGGGAAGAATGAAGGAGCCCTCAAGGGAACCCGCCGCAGGCAAGGACACGCGTCTTTCCGCGAGGCGGAAGCTGTCGGTCGCCACTAGTTTGAGTTGCTTCCCGATAAAGGACACAAACACTCCAGAAATCTCGGGCCGCGCCTGGCTCTGCCCCGTAACGTGCACCACTTGGGCAAGCCCTGCGCAAAAGGCCTCTGCGGGCAGCCCCACTCTTTCTTCCTTGTCCTGCAAAGAAGGGATGATGGGGAAGTCCTCCGCGGAGATGGTTTTTACGGTATTCGTATGCCTGCTCGTTTCCAGCACAAGGGCCGCCGGTGTGGTATGGAGCTCCAACGACCTGTCCTCAAGAGCTGCGAGCAGGGGCGAGAGTATGCGGGGCGGAACCACCACCTGTCCCTCTTTTTTCACCTGTGCGAGCATGCGGTAGCGTATTCCTATCTCTAGGTCGGTGGCGGCTAATTCCAAAGCATTCCCTTGCGCGGCAAGTGAAATGTTCGCCAGTATGGGCAGAGTAGAAGATTTTGCCGTCGCCCTTTCCACGATACCGAGTCCTTCTTTGAGAGCCAGCCGCAGCGCTGTCGCTTTCATAATTTTAATAAAGGGTCCCTTTTTTATTATTAGTTATTAGGGGTGGGGAAAACTTTCAAGTAGGCGGGAGATGGGCAGAAAGGAACATGGGGAACTCTTGGG
>JAHIUP010000005.1 GCA_018816925.1 Patescibacteria group bacterium | reverse complement strand
GGTGGCAATATCTGTGAACGAACTCATGGGAGGGCTCGCGGAACCAGCCCCCGACTACACGGGTCCCACCCACTATTACGACTGGCTCAAATACAAAACGCCGACAGCCCGTGCCGGCACCTCCATCTTCCTCTACAACCTCCAGTAAGATGTTAGACATCCGATGTCTAACATCCTTCCCCTGTGTCTATAAACTCACGATCGTAGATCTATAGCCGCCCGAACCAAAACAAAACTTCAATACTAGCTAGTATTGAAGTATTTACAGGTAGTTACTGGTAGTACGCCTGGTCGCCGAAACGAAGCTCCACGTACTGGAGCTCGGAACGCTTTCCAGGAGGAAGTTCTTCCTTTAAGAGCGCCTCAAGCTTCGTGAGCTGCCACTTCGGGTCTTCTGTGGGATCCAGGTACGCCTGCCAGCCCTCGGAAGTAGTGATGTTTAGTCGGGTAGGAGATACGAATTCTACAGAGGAAAGCTGAAAATTCTTGGGCGAACCCTTGAAGAAAAGAGCGAAATTCAGAAGTCCGGGCTCCACGATTCGCTCCCCCAGCTTACCCGTCTTCTCTTCGGAAAAAATAAGGAGGATGGCGGTGTCCGGCGAAGATTTCTGGAACACCACGCCCTCTTTATCTACGGAGAAACATTCCGTTCCCATGCACCATACCGCCTCCTCTCTTCGTTCTTCAACGCGCAAAACAAAGGCGCGCTGCCAGAACAAGCGGTCAGCCGTTGCCGAGGCAATACAGGGAAACGCTTGTTCCACCTCTTGCTCTACGCGCTCGGGCGCAAGGAGAAAAATGCTCCTCGTCCCCCAGAAGAGAACCCTCTGCTCAAGAAGGGAAACAACGCGCTCCTGCAAGGCCTCTCGGTCCACGTTCTCCACGCCTTCCAGACGCACCCCTCTCACTTGAACGAATTCAGAGAAAAAGGCAGTGTACAGCACAGCTCCCAAGACAAGACCAAACAGCAGAAGAACCAGGATTCGCTTCCAGTTCCTTTGTTTCTTCTTGCGCACGCGGCGCGGTTTTCGATAGCTTCGTGCCATGGCTTTTACTTCGTAAAAGAATTACCAAAACGAAACGCGAGGAGATACTGCTCTCCGGGAAGCTCTCGGAGGCCTGGCAGCATGACGGGAAAAGCGAGGTACTGCATTATCAAACAAGCTCGCGCAGGCGTCTGAGCATGGTCTCGGAGCGAAGCGAGGAGTCAGACGCCGAGCGTGCAACCCGCCCGCCGCGCTGGGGCGGGACGAGGTGGTTGTTTGGAATGCAGTACCGAGCGTGGTCATAATCCTCTTTGCATTCTTCTCAAGGACTCAAATAAGGCGACAGGCCAGTAGCGCCAGCTCAAAGGTAAGTCCTGCGTCTTGAGATATTCGTGCGGCTGCCCCCCAAATCCCATCTTGAACCGGGTGGGACCTGCCCACGGATGCCCGGGATGTTCTTTGGGGTCCACGTAGCCCCAGAAATCATAAAAGGCGCATCCCCTCCTTTTTGCCGCACGGATTGCCTCCCACTGCACCAGATAGGGAATGGAGTACTTCGCGAACTCTGCTCGGGAGGCCGCCTGGTGGTAAAAAGCAATGCCGGACCAAAATACCACAAGGGCGGCAGCCGCGAGCTCCCCACGATAGGTACCCAAAAACAGAGAGACGCTATCAGTGTCCAGGAATGTATCAAATTCGTTCTTTACGAATTCTGCAGAAAAAGGGACGAACCGCTGGCGCTCTGCCGACTCCCTGTTCAATTTCTGGAACTCCTCAAGGTCTTCCTCCCTCGTGCTCCGCACCACCTTGATATCTTTATTCTTTGCGGTCTGCCCAATAAGGTACCTCGTGGTCTTCCTCATGTTTTGGAGGAGTTCTTCCTCGGAAGGCCGCAGGTCCAACTTCCATGTCGCTTCGTAGGCGTTCGCATGCATGGGTGCCTGCCGAAAGCCCAATTCCTTAAGCATACGTCTGTTCTCCTCTGTGCGAGGCCAGAGAGGATTCATGCGCAGGAAACTTGCACCCTCTTTTTTCGCAAGAGCTCTAAGATACTCCGCCAGCGCGCGAAACACCTCCCCATGTTCTGGATTCACCACAGGACCGTGAGAAACAAGAAGAAAGGTCCCCCGCTTTGCTCTCACTCTGGAGACAAGGGCCAAGGCCTTCAGCTCCCCCTCCACGAACACACCCAGGCGCCACTTCTTTTGTCCCATACGTTCTACAAGCTCCCCCCATTCCCAGGACTGAAGAAAGGTACGCTCTGGAAACTGCGCAAGAAACCTCTCCCACTCTTTTTTGTCACTCGTCTCTCGTACCTCCGTGTCCCCAAGGACACGCACCGACTCCAGGAAGCTGACTGCCTCTTCTGCCTCCTTCTCCGATGTGCGGATATGGGTGGGAAGATTCAGGGTGGTCTTTGCCAATTCTTCGGCCTTGGGACAACTCCCCCATTCATATCCCATCTTTTTGCTATCTGTGTCATAGGGCGCTATGGGCGTAGTGTACCAATCCCCTAGCAAAAGGT
>JAHIUP010000027.1 GCA_018816925.1 Patescibacteria group bacterium | reverse complement strand
TTGGTGTGGGGGCAAGTCCCGTTGACAGAAGTTCCAATTATGCTACCATTTAATCGATTCGTCAAACGCACTTTAAAGGATTAAGAAGGGAGGGCGCAATGCCCGATCAGCAAGAAATGCACGAGCGCTTCAGAAAGCTCATCGGTAACGTAGTAGGACAGGTGGGATTCGTAAAAACATCTATTCCTGCGCAGGAGGGTGACATTTCCCTCCAGGAAGCTGTTGAGATGGTTCTCCGCACCCTTCCTCATTATCTCGCAGAGGCGCTTTCCTTGCGCTACGGGCTAACAGGAACGGAACCCTACACCTATTCTGCACTTGGGCTACTTCTTCCTCGAAAGAACGGGAAGAGCGAGAAGCAAGCAACCAATGACGCGGCGCACAAATTATACACGGCAATGGATATGCTGTATCATTCCGCGGTGCAAGATTTCCTGGAGCTCTTTTGTCAAAACATCCCAGGGGAAGCTAACAGGCGCATAGAAAAAATCAGAGACCTCATACGTCTTCGAGAAGCGCTTCAGACCCTGGAGAAGGAAAGAGCTCTGACCTTCCTGGAAAATGCGCTCTGGAGGAAAAACGCTACGCTCCGGACTCTCATAGAAGCCCAGAAGAATGAAGAGCTTCGCTCCTGGAAGAATATTGGGCCAAGGAGCCTAGAACTTGCCCAGGAGATTGTAACGTACGCAAAGGCGCCCGCTTAAGGGCGCCTTCTGCTATGCCTTCTTTGCCTTTGGCCCCTGGGGGGTATCTTCTATTTCCCAGCCCTCTGCAAGGAGTTTTTTTCTGATTTCGTCTGCCTTGCTCCACTCTTTTTTACTGCGTTCCTTTTCCCTTAGCTCCAAAAGGCGCTGAATCCGCTGGGGAACTTTTTTTTGTTCCTTTCCCCGGAGCAGAAAACCGAATATCCGGTCAAGCCATTGCAGGTATTCCAGGAATTCCCGCCCTTCCTTGAGGCCAAGCCGTTTTTCATCCATGAGCGAGTTTCCTTCCCGAATGCCCTCAAAGAGTTCTCCAATGGCCTTGGGAATATTAAAGTCGTTCTCCAGGGCCTGCGTAATGCGCTTTTTCATACTGGAAACAAGGCCCGTGCTTTTCTTCGTATTTGTCTGGAGGCCGGCGAGACGGTCCATGAACTCGTCCACGCGCTCCAGTTCTCGTTGGGCAAGCTCTGCAAGTCCCTCGGAATAATCCAGGGAAGAGCGGTAATGCGCCTTAAGCAAGAGAAAGCGCAGGACGCGGGCTTGGCGCTTCGCAAGAAAATCCTGCACACTCACAAAGTTGCCTGCGGATTTTGCCATTTTTTGTCCATTGGAAGTAAGGAACCCCGTGTGCATCCATATGCGCGCCAGGGGTTTTTTGCCCGACAATGCCTCCATCTGCGCTATCTCTGCCTCGTGGTGGGGGAACAAAAGATCTCTCGCTCCTCCGTGAATGTCGTACTGGGGGCCGAAGTATTTCTCCGTGATGGCCGTGTCTTCAACATGCCAGCCGGGACGCCCCTCACCCCAGGGGCTTTTCCATTTGGGTTCTCCCTTTCGTGAACGCTTCCACAAGGCAAAATCCCCATTCCTGCGCTTGTGCAGGGATTCGTCCACCCGAGAGACCGCATCCTCGGAACGCGCCACGGTACGGCCCGAAAGTTTCCCGTAATCCTTAAAGGAACGGATGTCGTAGTACACCCCGTCTTTCTCCTCATAGGCATGTCCTTTGGAGATAAGTTTCTCCACCTGACAGATAATCTCCTGAATGTGCTCCGTGGCCCTTGCGTACCTCGTGACGCTCTCCACCCCAAGCTCTTTCATATCCTTGAGGTAGGATTTCTCAAAACGCCTGGCAAGCATTAGGGGAGAAACCCCTTCCTTTTTTGCTCGCTCAATGATCTTATCTTCTATATCCGTAATGTTCTGCAGGTAGAACACATCAAAACCCCGTTCACGGAGGTATTTCACGAAGGCGTCAAATGCAATATAGGTCTTTGCGTGCCCGATGTGCGCCGCGTCGTACACGGTGGGCCCGCATACAAAAAGCTTTATTGTCTTGCCTTTTTGAGAAACAAGGGCTTTCTTTTTCCCCGAGAGCGTGTTATATAAATGCAGAGACATAGCGCTTCTAGTATACCATATCTTGAAGGAGGAAGAATGGCAG
>JAHIUP010000026.1 GCA_018816925.1 Patescibacteria group bacterium | reverse complement strand
CCCCTGAAAACTGGAACTCTGGGAGTGCGCTTTGAAGTGCTTGGCGTATCCGGAGCACATTTGCATCATTCCCAGAAATAGTGGTCTGTCGAATCAAAACCACAGGAAGGATCCTGCCAATCTCACGCACTCCACGGACTACCTCGTCAATGCTTCCTTGGTTGAGATCCACCACGAAGCAATGGGCTCCTCGTGCTCTGTTCACGGCCGCCTCAAATTCCCGGTGCCCTGGCTTGCCAACATAGACAACAACGTTGTTTCTCGGATTCGCAATCCAACCGGAGTTCGCGGAGACCAAAGGACAAGCTGTGTCCCAAAAACGAGCTCCCCTGCGGTGAATTGCATCTATTTCCCACTGAGGAGTGCCATGGGCCGAGCCAACAACGAGATCTCCTGGCTGGAGATACTGCAAATCCGCTGGGTCAACTACTGCGATGTCGTTCTCCTCCAAGATTGCGTCTGCCGCGCCATGATGTACCGTTTGGTGGTTGGTAAAAATCCGAGCGGCTGGGTGCTTTTCTCGAAGTTCCTTAAGAGCGTTGAGCGCATTGGCAACTCCAGAACATACCCCGGTTGGCTGAGGTACAACGACGTTTAAGGTACTCACCTATCTTTCTCCTTTCCTCGATAATCTTAAAAAAATCTTACCACACGGACAGAAGAAGTACAAACTTCCTCTGTTTCCGGTGAGCACGTGGACGGACGGAAAAAAGTGCTCCGCGCTACCAAGTGAAAGGATTTTCACCCCGTTAGAGATTCCAAGGACTATCCAAAGACCACGGAAATCGAGTGTCACTATTACTCCTATTCCCTGCTAAAAATACGCTTCAGAATCTCTAACGGGGCCAGCCATACACGCTCCTGCTTCTCTTCGCTCTCGCCCTCCTCTTGGGCCCTCACCACGGTAACCGCCGTCTCCCCGGGCTTCTGGTAGAGGCCGCGCTCACGGAGCACCCGTTCTTGGTACTCTTCAGTCCCCTGCGCCACGAGCCCCTGCTCAAGCTCTCCCTTACGCTCCTCCAGTCCCGTTGCCTGTTCTTGCAAGGCAGCTATGGTTTCTCCGAGCTCTGCTCGCTTCTGGGCCATGCGGACATTCCGAACCACGAGAACCGTCATGATCCCCCCCACCATAAGCAGGAAGAGAATACTCATTGCGATTCTGGAAAAGGAGGGTCCTCTCCCGTTGCTTGCTTGTTCTCTTTTTGCTACCATTGTTTAATGCACGGCAAAACATTCCGCATAATCTGGATAGTTCTCGTGGTACTCGTTACCTTGAGTATGCTTTCCTTCCTCTTAGCTCCCGGCCTCCTCTACTAGAGGGATACCACAGTTTTCGTTCCCACTCAATCCCGGTACAAACGCAAGAGAACATCAGGGGGAACTTGAATCCTTCCCTGCCCCTTCGCCTCCAATTCTTTCTTGCCCTTCTTCTGGCGCTCCAGGAGCTTGTGCTTGCGGGTAACGTCCCCTCCATACAGAGGGGCTGTTACGTCTCGCCTCCTCGCTCGTATGGTCTCCCGGGCAATGACCTTGCCCTCTGCCACCGCCTGCAAGGCGACATCAAACTGATGAGGAGGGAGTAATTCCTTAAGTTTCTCTGCCGTCCTCCTCCCCTCCTCGTATGCCTTCTCACGCGGCACAATGGCAGAAAGCGTCTCCTCGTTGCGCCCCGCAATCCAGAACTCCAGCTTCACGACATCCGCCTGCCTCCACTCGGCAATCTCGTAATCCATGGAGGCCATGCCCTTGGTACAGCTCTTTAGTTTGTCATAAAACCCCTCCATAAGGCTTCTTAGGGGCATGGGGGAAATAATACGCAGTAAGTTCTCGCCCACCGGCTCCATACTGCTCCCCTCTCCCTCCTCTTTCTGAAGGAGCTGGGTCACGGGAGAAAGGAATGCGGGCGGAGTGAGCACTTCCAGACGAGCCCACTGCTCTTCCACGCGCTCCACGAGAGCGGGAGATGGCCAGTCAGCCGGGGTGCGGCAAAACAATTCTTTCCCCTGGCGCATATGGACCCGGAACTCCACGGAAGGCCGGGAGACCACCAGGGAAACTCGGAACTCCCTCTGCACACGCTCCACCAGGATTTCGGAATGCAGGATACCCAGGAATCCGCACCGAAATCCCCTTCCCAAGGCCTCCTTTGCCTCCACCTCGTAAGTAAAGGAGGGGTCGGAAAGGTGGAGTTTGCCAAGGGCTGTCTTAAGAGCATCAAAGTCGCCCGCGTCTTCCGGGTACAAGCTCATAAATACCACGGGCTTGGGAATCTGGAATCCAGGCAATGCCTGCGGCCTAATTTCGGGTTTCGGGTTTCGGGTTTCGAATTTTTCAACAAGTGTGTCCCCTGCCCGCACACTCTCCGCGTCCTTGAGGCCCGTAGCCACATATCCAATGTCTCCTGCCAGAAGCGACTCCTGGGCTGCCATATGAGGAAGAAAATACCCCACCTCCTTCACTTCTCCTGCGGCTTCCGTGCCCAGAAGGGTAACGCGCATACCTGCCCTCACCTCCCCTCCAAAGAGCCGCACAAAAGCAACGCTCCCTTTGTAAGCGTCGTACGCGGACCCAAACACAAGGGCCTGCAGGGAAGAGCCGGCATTCTCCTTGGGAGAAGGCACCTTCTCTTCTATGGCAGAGAGGAGTTCCGACACGTTCGTTCCCTCCTTTGCGGAAATGAAGTAAATGTCCTCCTCTTTCACGGCAAGGAGATCCTGCAGTTCGCGCGCCGCCTCTTGGGGACGGGCAAGCGGTGAGTCCACCTTGTTCACCACGGGAATGATGGTAAGCCCCAGCTTCCTGGCAATGTTCAGGTGAGCGATGGTCTGCGCCTGCACTCCCTTAGTTGCGTCCACAAGGAGCACCGCTCCCTCCACGGCGGCCAAGGAGCGCGACACCTCATAAGAAAAGTCCACGTGGCCTGGAGTGTCTACAAGGTTCAGAATCACTTCCTGTCCCTCGCTTCGCTCGGAACCTTCAGGATGCCAAAGCATCCTTACGGGCTGCATCTGTATGGTGATACCCCGTTCCCGCTCCAGCTCCATGCGGTCAAGATATTGCTCTTGCATCTTGCGCTCCTCCACGGTGTCCGTCAGCTCCAGGAAACGGTCAGCCAGCGTGCTTTTCCCCGCGTCTATGTGCGCAATAATCGCGAAGTTCCGTACGTTCATATTTGGGGAAAAGAGCCCATCATCTTTTTCCGCAAAAAGAAGGCAAGAAATACGCACTGCAAGAATCCAGAAGCCACAAGCGCGAGAGGCAAGGCGAGAAGCGGCTCTATTTCCCAAGTTGGCAGAAGATTAAGAAACAAGAGGGCAAGGGAGACATTGACTGCTACCGCTCCCACCCCAATAAGCGTGGGTGTTTTGGTATCTTGCAGGGCAAAGAAGGCGCGGCTAAGCAAAGGGATAAGGGCCTGGAAGAGAATACCTAACGTGAACATGCCCAGTACCATGGAAGCAAGCTGGGCGTCTCCTGCCTCAAAGGCCCCGGTGTGGTAGAGGATACGCACGAGGGGCTCTCGCAAGAGGAACAGGAGGACGGAAGCCGGAAGCACAAGCCAGATTATCTTCCGGAGAGCGGAAAGAAGCGCCTTTCGGAACTCCCCCTTCTCGCCCTTCGCAAAGGAGCGGGAGAGCACGGGAAAAGAGGCCAGGGCAAGGGGGATTCCCACGAGTCCCACGGGAGCCGCCTGGAGATTGTCCGCTAACATGAACACCGCAATGCTTCCAGAGGTCAGCGTGGAAGCGAGCGCCGTCATAATTATGAGGTTCACTTGGTAGGCGGCTCCCCCCAAGGTCCTGGGTAGGGCAAGCTTCAAGGCGCGGCGTATGGCAATATCCCTCCAGTCCAGGACAGGCCGCCATATAAACCCTGAACGCACGGCCGCGGGAATCTGAATGAGCGCGTGAAGAGCGGCTCCTCCCAAAACCCCAAAGGCAGCGCCCCAGATACCCAATATAGGCGCCAAGAACAACAGCCCAAAGATAATCCCAAGATTGTACAAGACCGGAGCCATGGCATACGCGAGGAACCTATTAAAATAGTGCAGTACTCCGGTAAACACCGCGGATATGCCAAAGAGCACCGGACTCAAAAGCATGAGGCGGGTGAGGTTCGCGGCAAGCTCTTTCTGTTCAGGAGAGAACCCGGGAGCCACGAGGCCCATGAGCTGGGGGGCGAATATGGCAAGGGCTCCGGCAAGCAGGGCAATGGCAAGAATGAGGGCATGCAGGAGATTATTCACGAAACGCCAGGCCTCCTTCTCTCCTTTCTCGCGCTCCGCAGAAAACAAGGGAAGGAACACCGCGCTTATACCCCCCAGCACGAACAAGGAAAAGAGGAAATCGGGAACGCGGAAAGCGGCGAAGTAAGCATCCAGCTCCTCCCCCGCTCCAAAAGTTCCCGCAAGCAGGCGGTCCCGGAACAAACCTAACAGACGGCTCAAAAGGGCCGCCCCGGCAAGGAAGAGCGCTGCTGAAGAAATGCTCTTGTTCTGAAAAGAAAAAAGTGTGGAGAACACGTGTCTATTCTGCTCTATTTTTTCCTCCCTTGCAACTTGACCCCGTAAGGCAACTCCGTTGCTTTACGGGGTTGACAAAGGGGGTAAATCTGCTAGAATAAAGGAGCCACGGTAAGCGAGGTGGTCGCTCCCCGTCAGTCCTTGGACGAGCGGGGGGAGGAAAGTCCGAACACTCCCGAGCACTCCAAGCGTGGAGTGCTCGGTAAACTGCTCCGGGTAATACCCGGCCACCGCAAGGTGAGGGGTGCGAACAGAGACGTCTTGAAGCGAAAGCTAAGAGACACCCTGTTGAATGACAGGGCGAGCTCCAAGGGTAACCTTGGGGGTGAAACGGCCAAATCCCGGCTGAGTGCAAGAGCAAACCAAGAAATCTGCAAACGCGTGGAGCTCTTGGAAAGGTAGCTCGCTTGACCCCGTAGAGTAATTTACGGGGCAGATAGATGACCACCAATCGCTCCTCACTTCTG
>JAHIUP010000025.1 GCA_018816925.1 Patescibacteria group bacterium | reverse complement strand
TATTGGAGGAGAGAACCCGAAAACGGCCTGGAGCAATGTTGTTTTCCTTCAGGTTCCTACGAATCTGGCGGAGTTCATTCTTCCCCTTCTCCGCAAAATCCACGTGGGCCGAAGGCACGCGCGCGAGCACCGCAATTCCCACGCACCCCGAGCCCGCGAACATATCCAGTACTTGTATCTTGCCCCCACGACTTATATTTAAGTGTGGAAGTTTATAATTTGTAGTTCGTATGGACCGAGGAGGTACTGCTCTTCGGGAAGCTCGCGCAGGCGATTTTGCATGGTCCGCCGAAGGCGGAAAATCGCCGAGCGCGCAGACCCCAAAATCTCGCTGGGATTTTGAGGGTCGGTTCCCGAGAGCGGTACTCCGAGCGTCCTTGAGCATATCTTGTATTGCCTTCTCGGTCCAGTATTCCGTCTCCGCCCTTGGAATGAGGGGGCGCAGGGAAAGATCAATCCTGCAGTCAAGAAAAGGGACAAACCCAATGAGGTAGTCCACTGGCTCTCCGCGCTCGAGCCGTTTGAGGTCGGCAAAAAACTCCGGGGGTTTCTTTCCCCCGTACTTATCTTGCAACAACCACCGAATTTCCTGCCGTGTCGCCCCCATACAACCTTCAGAGGCCAAAACCCCCCATCTTCAAAAGGAGAGTTTCCTGTATCTTTTTGCGGGCCTCTCCCCAGAGCTCCTTGAGAACGCGCTCGTGGTCTTCAACTGAAAGCTCGGGGTTGAGTTTCAGTTCCCGAAGCTCAAAACTCCCGTCCATTACAAGATGCACACCCTCTTTCTCCACCGCGATCCGCTCTTCTTGAAGGTTCTTTTGAAGCTCTCGCATCTGCTTGAACTTAGCAAACATTGGAAAGATGTTTCTTTAGAGTGAGTATGGCAACGATGCTGTCGGGGTCCTCTATCTCAAGATTCTCTGCCATTGCGTATGCCTTTTCAAGAGGCACCCTGTATACCTCCATATCTTCTTCTCCTGGCTCCCTTTTCAGCGTCCCTTCCTCCAAATCCTCCGCAAGCATGATATATATGAACAGCCCCCGGAAGGAACCATTCGTGGGCCTGGAGGTGCCCATAAGGGCAACCTTCCTGGGTCGGAGGCCCACCTCCTCTTCAAGCTCGCGAGCCGCCGCCTCCTTTGGGTCTTCCCCGCCCGAAAAGCCGGCGGGTACGCGGAGGATGTAGTCGCGCACCGCTCCCCGGTACTCTTTTACGAGTATGAGTTCCCGATTCCTGGTCAAGGCGCATACGGCAACGCCTTCGCCTCCACTAAGCACGGCATAATGCCACTTCTTCCTGGTACCGTTGGAGAATTCCAAATCGTCTTCCAGAACCTGGATGTATTCTGCCTCGTACAAAGTTTTCGTACCGTGAATGCGTGGAGGCGTCATAGAAGAAGGGCGGCTAATGTGAGGAGCCCAAACACAATGGTAAAGTATCCGAAATCTATCTTTCTGGCAACCCCGACAAGCATATGGATGGTAAGGAAACCAAACAGGAAGGCGGCTCCCAATCCCAAGAGACCCGAAAAGCTAAAGGCGAACTCATTGGTCTGCAACACAATATTCCCGCCCAGCACGGCAGGCAAACTCATAAGAAAACTTAGGCGGAGGGCCTGCACCTCGTGGAAACGGCGTAAAAGAAGCACGGAAATCGTGATGCCCGAACGCGAGAGTCCTGGAAGCACGGAGGCGCCCTGGAGTACGCCAAGGAACAGCCCGTCTCTAAAAGTTACCTCCCCAGCTCCCTTGAGCGCAAACGTTCCCTTTCTCGTCTTGCGAGCCCGTACCTGAAAGGCCCCAGTCAAAAGCAGCAGCAATCCTATCCCCCCCATAAGCACCTTTCCACTCAACCCTCCCCACTCTGCCATACGCTCCACGAAACCGAGAAGCAGAAACCCCGTAGCTCCGCTCGCAAGGGTTGCCGCAAACAAGAATACAAGCATACGCTTTGTCTCCGGGGATGCCGCAGGAAACGTAAATAGCCCTATAAACAGACGCCGTACGTCTTCGCGGAAATACCAGAGGGCGGCAAAAAAGGTGCCCAGATGCAGGAAGAGCGCGAGACGGACCATCTCTGCAAGACCCGCCTCCCTGTCAAAGAGGTGCAGATTCGCAAGGATTACCGCGGCTTCCGAACTCACGGGGAGCCATTCGGTAATGCCCTGTATGGTACCCAACACTAAGGACTCCAGCATAATAATATAAGTATACGAAACATTTGTGATATAATCCAGAAATGACGCAACTTTCCTTTCACGGAGGCGCAGACGTAGTCACGGGCGCGAATTATCTGTTAGAGGAAGAGGGCAGCCGCGTGCTCGTGGACTGCGGCATGTTCCAGGGAACTTCCTGGTGCGAGGAAGAAAACCACAAGGAATTCTCGTACGACCCCTCATCCATAGACGCGGTGTATATCACGCACGCGCACATTGACCACGTCGGACGGCTCCCCAAGCTCGTAAAGGAGGGGTTCCGGGGGCCCATTTACTCTACGGCTCCCACCAAGGACCTTACGGCGCTCATCCTTGAGGACTCGGAAGGAATCCTTAAAGAAGAAGCCAAAGAGAAAGGAATCTCTCCCCTCACCACGAGAAGGGATAGAGAACTTACCCTCCGGCAATGGGAAACGGTACCATTTGAAAAACCCCTGCGCACAAAGGGGTTTGAGGCAACCTTCCAGAGCGCGGGCCACATCTTGGGTTCTGCCTTCCTCACTATTTCCACCAACGGGGGCAAACGCATCGCGTTCTCCGGAGACCTGGGGAACGAACCGAATGCGATGCTCAAAGAACGCGCCCCCCTTCCTCCGGCCGATTACCTCCTCCTTGAATGTGTGTATGGAGGAAGAAACCCAGAAGAAAGCAGCGAAAGAAGAGAGGCGCTTGAAAACATCATCGAGGAGACGGCAGACAGGGGAGGAACGCTTCTCCTGCCCGCTTTTGCCATGGAACGAACCCAGGAACTCCTCTACGACATCAACGAACTTGCGGAGAATGGAAGGATTCCAAAGATTCCCGTGTACGTGGATAGTCCGCTTGCCATAGCCCTCACCGCCGTATACAAAAAGTACGCGCGCAACAAAGAGTACTTTCGGGGAGAAGCGGTAAGCGAGATGGAACGGGAATCCGTCTTCGATTTCCCGGGACTAAACCTTACGGAAACGAGGAAAGAATCCCTCCGCATCAACAGGGATTCCTCTCCCAAGATTATTATTGCGGGTTCTGGTATGTCACAAGGAGGACGCATCCTCTTCCACGAACAGCGCTACCTAAGAGACCCCAAAAGCACCCTCCTGTTCGTGGGGTATCAGGCAAAGGGCTCTCGGGGAAAGGCGCTCCAGCAAGGAGCGGAAACCGTGGAGATATTCGGAGAGCGCGTTCCCGTGAGATGCCGGGTCTTGACGCTCGAAGGGTACTCCGCGCACGCGGACCAAGACCAGCTCCTTGGTTGGACTTCTTCCGCTCGCCATCAACTGAAACGCGTATTCCTCGTACAGGGAGAACATGAACAAGCAGAGCTTCTTGCCCAGAAAATCCGGGACCTGCTTGCCGTAAAAACTCACATCCCCGAACTGGAAGAAAAGGTAGAATTGGAGTAAACTACAAAATAGTCACAAACGCATGAAATCCCTAAACGAATCCTACCTGAAATATAAAGTATGCGTGTCGGGGGCGGCGGAAACCTCCCACTGCGGGCCTGACGCCTTCCAGAAAGCGGAAGAGCTCGGGAAAGAAATCGTGCGGCACGGAGCGGTTCTCGTGCAGGGCGCTACCACCGGATTCCCTTATTGGGCGGCGAAAGGAGCTAAGCAAGAAGGCGGTATCGTGATTGGCATATCACCTGCTGCGACCGAAAAAGAGCATGTGCAGAAATACAAACTGCCAACCGACTACATAGACATCATCATCTACACGGGGGAGGGATACGCGGGTAGGAACCTGCTCCTCACAAGGGCCTCTGATGCCGTGGTCGTGGGATGCGGGAGAATGGGCACCGTGAACGAATTCACCGTTGCCTTTGAAGACAGAAAACCCCTCGGAGTGCTCGAAGGGAACTGGGAGACCGATGAGATTCTAAAGAAGATCGTGGAGGAATCTCACCGTCAAAAGGAGATGGAAGGGAAACTCATCTTTGAAAAGGACCCAAAAATCCTGCTCGACAAGCTCATGGTACTTATCAGCAAAGAGAAGGAGGCGGCAAAGCTCTAATCAGTCCCCTTCAAAAATCTTCCTGGCCTTGCGCCAGAGTCCATAGGTTGCCCCAACAATTCCCAGCAAAGACCCCACGAGAAGAAACAGCGGAGTGCTTTGGAGTTTGGAATCTAGCCAGAGGCCGGCAACAAGGCCTATTCCCAAAGGAACAAGCACGAAAAACGCAAGCCCGCCTGCAAAGGAAAGCGCCTGCCAAAGCTGGGATTGTTCTTGTTGCTCACTCATACACACGAGGCGGGGCATCTCCTTATGAAGAATGCCCCGCCTTCGTTTTGTGCTGCCGCTTCTTGTTCTCCTGCCGCTTCGTTATGCGGTTCATAGACGCGCCACAACGAGGACAGTTTACCGCAATGGTCTTCTCTTTATGCCCGCACAAGAGGCACTTCTTCAGAAGAGGGGCCCACTTCGGCATAATGCACCTCCTTCGCAAATCAAACTATCCCCATACTAGCACAGAGACACCTGTGTGCAATATATTCTCCGGCGTCCTATTTTCCTCTCCGCTCGTCGTACGCCTTCCATCCCTCCACGGCCTCGGGAGCGACATTCGCGAGCTCCGCGAGCAGACGCTCTCGGATCTCGCTCGTGGATACTTCTTCCTGCTCCTCTGCCCATGAAAGCACGGGCGCTGACGCCTTCTCTACTATTTCTCCTATCCTTTCTTCGGAGAGGCCTCCTTCCCGGGCCGCGGCTTCAACGCTCTTCCGGATTTTCTCCGCGGCAAATTCCTGCCTGGATCCGTCTCTCTTTATGACTTCTTTTGCCATACAAAAATGCTTTTTTAATGAAGACCTTTCCTCTAGTATACACAATCCGCAACAATTGCGCTAGCTCTTCTTCATACGCTGGTAGAGCTCGTAAATCTCCCCCACCGTAGTTGCCTGCTCGGGCTTCTTGTCTTCTCTCCACTTGAGAAAACGGGGAAATCGCAGGGCGAGGCCTCCTTTCTTCGTCTTGTCTTTTGCTGTGGCGTGCACCGGACTCACCGTAATATCTGAACCCCTTACCTCCAGGACGAGCTGGGGACTAAACCAAACATCCGCCTCCATGTCCGTTTCCACGAGCCGATGCTTCTCTTTGAGGCGCAGGGGGTTAAGCATGGAAGGAATCCTGCCCAGATCTTCGTCGGTGAACCCCGCTCCCACCTTCGTAAAAGTAGGATACCGGTTCCCTTCCGGGTCAAAGGCGGCCAACAGCAGGGAACCGTAACTGCCTGCCCTTCTTCCTCTTCCATACAATCCTCCCACCGCCACGAGGTCAAAGGAATCCCCAAGCTCTTCCTGGTAATCCTTCTTGAACTTTATCCAGTTCCATCCCCTGCTCCCCGCTTCGTAGAAACTCTCAAGCGCCTTTACCATGACGCCTTCCGCGCCCCAGTCCACTGCCTCGGCAAAAAAGCCCTCCATCTCCTCTAAGTTCTTCGTGCGCAGGGAAGCAGTAAACGCAACGCCTCCGCTTTTCTGAAAGGACGAAGCGAGCAATTCCTTGCGCTTTTCAAGGGGCTTGGAAAGCAGGGAGGCCCCGTCCAGCGAAAGAACATCAAAAAGGAAGCACTTCACGGGAATCTTCTTTATGTACGCCTCCACCTCGTACTTCCGCCTTCTCTGCAT
>JAHIUP010000004.1 GCA_018816925.1 Patescibacteria group bacterium | reverse complement strand
GAATGCTTGGTCCCATCGTCTAGAGGCCTAGGACATCGGGTTTTCATCCCGAAGATCAGGGGTTCGAATCCCCTTGGGACCGCAAACTATGTATCATAGTATCATGACGTATTCAACCGGGGTTCGCCCCGTGATAAACACGGGGCGCCCAGTCGAATGAAGAACCAGAGATATTATATCTGGTCGAAGGAAAGATTAGATTAATAGTAGGTGAAGAAATAAGAGAGGTGGAGGCTCCTATTGAGATAAGAATCCCGGGGCATGTATATCATAAACTTATTGCGTTGACGGATATCGAAATTGTTAGAGAAGGGTAGTCGCTGCGCTCCTCGTTATTAAATGTTCTAGTTGCTCCCAGCGTCTTAATTCCTCCAGAAGCTGGTCCCAATAAAGTCCCTTGAGGGCCACAATATTATAATAAGGTTTTTCCTCTTATTCCCAACCCAAAACTCTCCTAGGACCCAGGCGGCCAGGCGGTTGACTGGTTTGTAGAAAGGGCATAGAGTGGAAGTATGAACGCTCCAACTATTGATATCGAAAAGTATGGGGGCAGGCAGGTAGCCATTGTACATGGCAGAGTGGTGGCTTCCGGGGGTACCCTGAAAGAGGTTATTGCTCTGGCAAAGAAGGAAATGCCTTCAATCCCTCTCCGCGAGATCAAGGTGTTCTCTGTGCCCAAGAGTTCGGCCATGATTTACTATGTCTAGCGGCCATGTATTCCCGTATGGCATCACTCTGAGCGAAGGAGGCATCGTTACAACGTTTCCAGCCGTCGAGGTAGGTTTTGTGATGAAAGAGGGCGAGCATATAACCCTCTTTTTGCTTGTTGATTCCGGAGCCGTTATTTCAGTTCTTCCCAAATCCGATGCCGAGGCGCTTGGGATTCAAGCCGAGGAAGGGGCACCTTTTGCGGTAGCTGGCATTGACGGGAAAGCAATCCAGGGATGGAGACATGAAGTCCCCGTTCTCCTGGAGAATGAGCCATACAATCTGCCGGTTGTGTTCTTGGAGAACTCGAATGTTCCCCGTATACTCGGAAGGCAGGGCGTTTTCGATAAGTTCACAGTTGTCTTTGAAGAAAACAAACAAAGAAGCGCGCTCGCGAACATTCAGTCAAAAGAAGCTCAAGCTATTGGCGAGGGTATTGACGCGATAGCTCGGAAATAAGAGGGAGGTCTGTAAGTTCTTCTCGTCGCCCGATTCAAGGATCTGAATGCGACGAACTCCTTCTATTCCTCCAGGAGCCGGTCTCAAGAAAATTCTTAGAGGTCCACCTTCATGCAACTTCCTGCCTATCAGCGGTTAGCTCGAGCTTCGGACCTGGCAGATCCAAAGGAGCGCCGCATCTACCGGGCGCTCGAGATAATGCCGGGCGCTTTGTCGTGGGGCACGCTTGCTGCGGGAGTGCTTTGTTCTTGGCTTTTCCCTGTGTGGACCGCGTTTATTATTACCGTGTTTGTGGTGTTTTGGCTCTTTCGTCTCCTGTACTTGGGCTTTCATTTAGCCGCCTCATACCGGCAGATGCGGCGCAATGAGAAGACGGACTGGGCAGAGGAGCTCCGCACGCTTCCCCCGGATACCTATTCTCTTCCCATTTCTAGCTGGAGGGATCTGTACCATTTAGTGGTACTCCCTTCTTATAATGAGTCGCTGGATATTCTCCGCCAAAGTTTGTTGAGTATACGGCAGAACATGTATCCTGCCGAGCGTATCCTTGTGGTGCTCGGAATGGAAGAGCGCGAAGGCAGGGAGGCGGAAGAGAAGGCCTCGATTCTTGAGCGGGAGTTTGGAGAAGCGTTCTTTTCTTTTCTCATTACGAAGCACCCCGCAGAACTCCCAGATGAGATTCCCGGTAAGGCCTCCAATGAGACCTGGGCGCTCCGGAAGGCGAAGGAAGAGGTTTTGGATAAAAAGGGTATTCTTCCAGAGAGGGTTATCGTGACATCACTGGATGCGGACACCGTGCTCTCTCCTCAATACCTGGGTTGCCTCACCTACCATTTCCTCGTAGCGGAAGATCCCCTGCATGTCTCTTTCCAGCCCATTCCTTTGTTCCTTAATAACGTGGAGGAGGCGCCCGCGCTCTCCAGGGTGTTTGCCTTTAACTCCACCTTCTGGCACACCATGAATCAGCAGAGGCCAGAGAAGCTTATCTCGTTTTCTTCCCATTCCATGGGCCTCAAGGCGCTTCTCGACGTGGGATTCAAACAGCCGAACGTGGTCTCGGACGATTCCAGGATATTCTGGCAGTGTTTTTTGTACTATGACGGGAACTGGCGTACCCAGCCCCTTCACTGCCCCGTATCCATGGATGCGAATGCGGCCCCCACGCTCTGGAGGACCATACAGCATATCTATTTACAGCAAAGGAGGTGGGCTTACGGGGTAGCGGACGTCCCTTATGCTTTCTTCGGGTTCTTTAAGAACAAAAAAATTCCTCGGAGGCGCGCCTTCGCTCTCGGAGGGGAAATTCTGTTCGGGTTCTGGTCGTGGGCAACCGCCTCCATGCTCATCTTCCTTCTTGGGTGGCTCCCTTTGCTTCTCGGGGGAGGGGCGTTTTCCCAGACACTCGTTTCCTATAACCTTCCTCGGTTCGTGAGTATTATGCTGCGGCTCGCAATGCTTGGGGTTGTGGGTTCCATGTACCTAAGCATCCTTTTGCTCCCTGCGGATACCTCCTACGGAAAGAAAAAAAAGCTCTTCCTCGTGCTTCAGTGGTTCCTTTTGCCTCTCACCATGGTAGCCGCCTCACTGCCCGCGCTTGAGGCCCAAACCCGTCTCATGCTGGGCAGATATATGGGTTTCTGGCCCACGCCCAAGTGGCGGAGGCCAGAAGCCCACAGAAGGACTGGGTGAAACCGGGAATCACCCAGCCCTGTGCGGGGACAGTCCCCGCTACGCCTCCTATGTGGAAGAAATGTATTGGCGATTCCGTTTTTTTTAGGTATAATGGGGAAGGTATGGAATGGCGGGAATTATGGAAGGGAAGAATCGTGCTCGCAGCGCTTGGCTTGCTGGCGCTCGGCGCCTTCCTCATACTGGTCTTTTGGGCATGGCAAGCGCAACAAAGAGAAGAGCCCGCCCTTGGTGAGGAAGAGCGTGAGCTAACAAAAGAAGAGATTTTAGAGCGGCTTTCAGCTCCCGAAGGAGCAGAGTCGCGCTACGTTTCAGACCCCGAATTCCTCAAAAGCAATTCCGCCCCAAGCGGCGTAAAGCCAAAATATACCGACGACGAGGAATTCATCCAGCGTTTTTCTGCCCCAGAAGACGCCCAGCCCAAGTACCTCAAGTAGTCCAATTCTTTCCTAATCCCCACTAATCGCCCACGAATTCCATGCGTCTCTCTCTGAAAAAATACATCCTCCAGTCCCTTCCCGGAGCCGCGGCCCTACTGCTTCTATTGGGGTTGGTTTTTGTTGCCAGCGCCTATACTTCTCCAAGTGACCTTCCTCCTGGAGGGAATGTCGCAGCTCCCCTGAACACGAGCGGCACAGCGCAGGAAAAGATCGGAGGCCTTATCTTGAACACAGGCGGCGCAGCGTACGGCCTCATTGTGGACCAGGGCAGGGTGGGCATTGGGACGGTGACCCCCGGAGGTCTCCTTGGACTTGGCCAAAGCGGAGTTTATCTTGATGTGGACGCAGGCAATAACCTTACGTTCACAGATCCAAGCGCGGGAACGCGGCTATTGAGCGAGCTTATCGGCCCTATTATAAAGAGCAGTTCTCAGAGCTATGCCCCTGAAATCGCACGCACTGGAGCTGCTACTCCATTCAGTACGGTCCACACCTTTACGGTGCCAGTTTCAGGAGGAAGAAGGGCAGAAAGCGTAGCGTGGGCGGCACAAGGATACGAGTACTTCAACTATTGTTCCTTGGAAATAAGGTTACTTTCAGGGTGGGACTCTGTTACGCAGATTGGGCCAACTACAGAAGCGAGTGCTTACAATAGCTGGCAACCGGTGGCTATCCAGAGTACCGATGCTGGTCAAATGGCTTCGCTCGGCGCTACAGGTAATATTGTAATAGTAGTGCAGATGCGTAACGCAGCTTCCTACGACGTTGAATGTAAGATAAGGAATCAAACATTAGATGTGATTTATGAACAGTTCTAAGGATGAAACCCGGTTTCATCCGTCCTATTCCAGGTGGAGACGCTCTCTAAGCTTCTCCACTTTTTCTTTGAGTAGAGGGTAGTGTTCTAGGCGGATATCCTCCTCTAAAAGTTGAAGCGCGGCCTCGCGTGCTTCTTCCACAAGAGGGAGGTTAGTGAGTTGT
>JAHIUP010000024.1 GCA_018816925.1 Patescibacteria group bacterium | reverse complement strand
GGAGCCCTTGGAGGGTGCATGGTAGTATAAGGGGAACCAAGGGGCGGCAGCTAATGAGCGAGCCGCCCCTTGCACTTGCAAGGCGCGGCCTTTTGGGGTAGAGTGGTGGAATATGGCAGTACCAAAGCAGCATAGGTCAAAATCCAGGCAGGGACAGGCAAGGATGCACAAGTACTTGAGGGTTCCTCAGCTTGTCTCGTGCTCCAAATGCGGCAAGCGGGTTCCTCCCCATATTCTCTGCGAGAATTGCGGCGCGTACCGTGGTAAAGAGGTGAAAGACGTGCTCGCCAAACTCACGAAGAAGGAGCGCAAGCAGAAAGAGAAGGAGATGGCTTCGCAGGAGGCCGCGAAGCCGCAGGAGGTGAGCCCGGAAGAGTTATCTAGGAGGTAGTATATCGACTCTGCGCTCCGTTCAGAACGATATATCTTCTGTTTTTTCTCGGAGTTCCCTAAACGTATTTCTGTAATTCCTCGAAAAATACTCAGATATGGCTAGCAGGCACCTTGCGCGTTCCATTGCCATGCAGTCGCTCTATGAGTGGGATTTTTATGACAAGAAACCCGAGGCCCTTACGCAGCTCGTAGAACGCAACATCGAGGAGTTCGGTGCGGGACTCCAGGAGGTAAATAAGGAGTTCGCGCGCCAGCTTGTTTCAAGGGTGGAAAAGCATATTACCCAGCTCGACAATATAATTGTGAGGGCGGCTCCCGAGTGGCCCTTAGAACAGATAACGGCGGTGGACCGGAATGTGCTCCGACTCGGGCTTTCCGAACTCCTTTATAGCAATCCAGAGGAGGTTCCTCCAAAGGTTGCTATTAATGAGGCCATCGAGCTTGCGAAGAACTACAGCGGGGAGTCCTCGGGAAGGTTCGTGAATGGAGTACTGGGTACCGTGTACCGGGAACTCGAAGAGGAACGGTTAGAACCCAGCAAAGAATCCGTATAGATATTGCCTGTATAATGAAGGAACTCTCACAACTGGAGGACTCCCTAGGGATATCTTTTCGGAACAAGGACTTGCTCCAGCAGGCCTTTGTGCATCGTTCGTACCTGAACGAGCATCCGGATTTTGAACTTCCCCACAACGAGCGTCTGGAATTCCTTGGAGACGCGGTGCTCGAACTCATTGTTACCGAAGACCTCTACCGTTCCTATCCCAAAGAGCCCGAAGGCGTGCTTACTTCCTGGAGGGCGGCCCTCGTGAACGCGAAGATGCTTGCGCAGGTAGCCGGGGAGCTCGGATTCGGTGATTACCTCCTTCTTTCGCGGGGAGAGGGGAAGGGAGAGGGGAAGGGAAAGGATTACATGCTCGCGAACACCATGGAGGCGTTTATAGGGGCCTTCTTCCTTGACCGAAAGCTCAAAGCGTGCGAGAAGTTTATTGGGGAGCATATTCTCTCTAAACTTCCCCTGGTCCTTGAGCAGAAGCTCTTCATGGATGGGAAGTCGCGCTTCCAGGAGCTTTCCCAGGAGAAGCTCGGAATAACTCCCACCTACAAGGTGCTCAAAGAATGGGGACCAGACCACGCAAAGCACTTCCAGATAGGGGTGCATCTCGAAGAGAAGCTCGTGGCCAAAGGAGAGGGTTCCTCAAAGCAGGAGGGAGAAGAGAGTGCGGCGAGGAACGCAATACAAGCAAAGGGATGGGAAATCTAATAATTTGAATCATGCTCGTCATTCGATTATTTCGTACAGGAAGGAAGAATCAGCCGGTGTATAAAATAGTGGTAACGGAAAAGACGAATCCGCCCGCAGCCGGCCGTTTCGTAGAAGAAGTTGGGTTTTTTGACCCGCTCACCAAAGAGCGGCGGCTTAAGCCGGAAAGGATAAAGGAATGGCTCTCCAAAGGAGCCCAGCCCTCCGATACCGTGTACAATATGCTCGTGAAGGAAGGGGTCCTTGAGGGGAAGAAGATTCCTGTCCATAAGAAGTCCAAGAAGGCGCAGCCAGAGGCCCCTGTCCAGGAATTAGCCCAGGAACAGCCAAAAGTGGAGGTCAAAGAGGAACCAAAGGGGAAGTCCCCCGAACCCCTTGACAAATCCTAGGCATTGTGCTATACTACGGCCATAAAAGAATATGGCCCTGCCAGGATTTGGAGAGGTTCTGGCAGTATAAATGGAACATCTGAACGAATAGGCGGCTCTCTTATGTATAGGAGTGCCGCTTGTTCGTTGAGGGAAGTACCTTAAATCGAATATTTCTGCCATCTTTCGGGCTTGGCGCGGCCCAAACGGAAATCAAAATTGCGCTAGAAAGGAGGAAAAAGATGGCAAAACGGAGTGGTGTCCGGGTTGGAAAAATTGACCTGGACACTTGCGGAGCCGCCCTTCTTCTCGGCGTCAGTCGAGAAGAAGGGGTGGAGGTTCTCCGTGGCGGCGAGGCCTCGCAAGAGGATCTTGCCGACCCCCAAATCCTCTGCATAGAGGTTGGGGGGAGTGGTCAGGTTGCCGAAAGGAACTTTGACCATCACGGACTTGGGTCCGAGGGACTGTTTTCCGCGACCCTGCAAGC
>JAHIUP010000023.1 GCA_018816925.1 Patescibacteria group bacterium | reverse complement strand
GGGGCTTTCCGGTTCCGGGAAAAGCTCTCTCGCCTTTGATACCCTGTATGCCGAAGGTCAGAGGAGGTATGTGGAAAGCTTGTCTGCGTACGCGCGCCAATTCCTCGGCGTCATGGATAAGCCCGACGTGGATCGCATTGAAGGCATAGCGCCTGCCATTGCCATAGATCAAAGAAAGGGAGCGCATAATCCCCGGTCTACGGTAGGGACCATTACGGAGATCGCCGACTACCTCCGTCTCTTGTTCGCGAGGGTGGGCCAGCCACACTGTCCCAAGTGTGGCAGGGAGGTGAATCGTCAGAGCGTGCAGAAGATAGGAGAGAGCGTACTTGCTCTGTCCGAGGGAACGGAGATAGCTATTTTAGGTCCCGTGGTACGGGGAAGGAAGGGGGAGCATCAGGGAGTGCTTCAGGAGGTACAGCGGGCAGGATTCGTGCGCGTAGCCGTGGATGGCGTCCTCATGCGCGTTGAGGAAGCCCTCGAGCATGAACTGGACCGTCAAAAGAAGCATAACATTGAAGTGGTGGTGGATCGTATGGAGATAGGCAAAGAGGTGGACCGTCCCCGTCTCATGGACTCTTTGCAAACCGCTCTCAAGCTCGGCAAGGGCGTGGTCTTTGTGGGTGCTGGCAAGGAAACCCTCGTGTTCTCCGAACGCTTTGCGTGCGAGAGGTGCGGAGTGAGTCTTCCGGAAATTGAGCCCCGGCTGTTCTCCTTCAATTCTCCGTACGGGGCGTGTCCCGCCTGTCAGGGGCTCGGGGAAAAACTGGAGGTGGACCCCGACCTTGTCCTGCCCAACCGCCGTCTTTCTCTTGCGGAGGGCGCCGTATTTCCCTGGGCGCGAGCGTCCCACCGCGTAGGGAGACAGGGATATTTCTGGTGGAAGCTTGAGGAGGCGGCTCACCTCTACGGATTTTCCCTCGAGGTTCCCGTGAAAGACCTTCCTGCTAACGCGCTTCACGTTGTGCTTTACGGAGATGGGGACTTTGCCGCCCGCAAAAGCGGGCGAGCCTCGCCCGCCGAAGGCGGGTGGGAGGGAGTCATTCCTTGGCTGGAGCGGAAGTGCCGGGAGACGGAATCGGAGCATGCCAGAGAGGAGTTGGAGCAGTATATGGTAGAGCGCGTATGTGAGACGTGTGGGGGCAAGCGCTTGAGGCCGGAGGCGCTTGCCGTTACCGTGGGAGGAAAGTCCCTCTACGATGTCTCGAGTAAGGAAGTGGGACAACTTGCCGATTTCTTTAAAGAACTTGAGAAGGCCTTTCTTTCCAAGGAGCTCCGTACGGTAGCAGTTCCCATACTCAAGGAGGTGAAGAACCGTGTGCAGTTTCTTATGGACGTGGGTTTGGAATATCTTACTCTTGCGAGAAAGGCGGGTACCCTTTCGGGAGGGGAGGAGCAGCGTATCCGTCTTGCCACGCAAATGGGTTCCAAGCTTTCCGGGGTGCTCTACATCTTAGACGAGCCCTCTATAGGACTCCATCCACGCGACCAGAGCCGGCTCATCTACACCCTCAAGGAGCTCCGGGACCTGCAGAACACCGTGCTTGTGGTGGAGCATGACCCCCAGACCGTTCTTGCGTCTGACTGGGTGGTGGACATTGGGCCGGGAGCGGGAAAGCACGGAGGCAAGGTGGTGTTTCAAGGAACCCCACGTCAGCTCTTAAGAGCGAACGTCCTTACCGGGGAGTATCTTTCCGGAAGAAAGGAGGTGAAGGTACCTTCCATTCCGGCAAAGGGAACGAAGTATCTTGTGGTGAAGGGGGCACTCGAGCACAACCTTCAGAATATTGACGTGAAGATTCCCCTGGGCAGATTCGTGTGCGTGACGGGCGTGTCCGGGTCAGGGAAGAGCTCTCTCGTGAATGATATCCTTGCGAGGACATTGCTCCGAAAATTCTATGGCGCCAAAGATCAGCCGGGCGCCCATAAGAATATAGCGGGGACGCATCTGCTTAATAAGGTAGTGCTCGTGGACCAGGCGCCCATAGGGCGTACACCCCGCTCCAATCCTGCCACCTACACGGGCGCCTTCTCTATTATTCGGGACCTATTTGCGCGCACGAAGGAGGCGCGTATTCGGGGTTACGAGCAGGGGAAGTTTTCTTTTAATGTGAAGGGAGGAAGGTGCGAGGCGTGCGAGGGCCAGGGCGTGAAGAAGATTGAGATGTTCTTTCTTCCCGATGTCTATGTGGAGTGCGACGAATGTCAGGGCAAGCGCTATACCAAGGAAGTGTTGGAGGTGCAGATGCGGGGCAAGAACATCGCGGAAGTGCTTGCCCTCACCGTGGAAGAGGCGCTTGCCTTCTTTGAGAACATTCCCGGCCTTGCGGCGAAACTTCAGACCCTTAGAGACGTGGGGCTTTGCTATCTTGAGCTTGGCCAGCCCGCTCCATCGCTTTCTGGAGGAGAGGCCCAGCGGGTCAAGCTTTCCACGGAGCTTTCGAGGAGGTCTACGGGCAAGACCCTGTACATTCTTGACGAACCCACCACCGGGCTCCATCCCCATGACATTCAGCAGCTTGTCTGGGTGCTCCGCAAGCTAGTGGACAAGGGTAATACGGTAGTTGTGGTAGAACATAACTTGGACCTCCTGCGCAATTGCGACTGGGTAATTGACTTGGGACCGGAAGGCGGGTCTGGAGGAGGGCGCGTGGTGGCGGAGGGAACCCCCAAGGATATCTCTAGGGTAAAGGGAAGCTACACGGGCCAGTTTCTGAAGCGTGTGCTTAGCAGTAAGGCCTCTTGACATTTCTTGCCATTTTTTCTAGAGTAGGGACTTAGCAGTCAGGTTCTTCGAGTGCCAGCTCGCGTGTCTCAAAGGGAAAGGTTTAAGAGGGGAAATAGTAATATATACACATTTTATTTATGAAGATTCGTCCCATAGCAGACCATATCGTGTTGGAGCCCCTTGAGCGAGAGGAAAAGACGAAATCGGGCATCATTCTCCCAGAGACCGTAGAAAAGGAACGTCCGGAACGGGGTAAAGTCGTGGCGGTTGGGCCCGGAAGGCGTACGGAGGAAGGAAGGGTTGTTCCCTTGGAGGTAAAAGAGGGCGACCTGGTGGTATTCACAAAGTACGGCCCTCACGAGGTAACCATAGAAGAGAAGGAGTATCTTGTCGCGAAGGAGGAAGACGTCCTCGCGGTGTTAGAAGAGTAGACGACGCTCGAAATACTGCTCCCAAGAATCACCCCTCTCGCGGCCCAGTCGCCGCTCGGGGGTTGCGCTCTCACCCTGCCACTCCGACATTCGTCGGAGACCATGCTGGCAGGGTTCCGAGAGCTTCCTGGAGAACAATATTTCCTCGCGTCAGCGTTCGTATATTTATAGCTATCAATAATTCATAGAACTATGGCAAAACAGATTCTTTATTCAGAGGAGGCAAGAAAAAAGATAAAGGAAGGCGTAGATAAACTCGCGAACGCCGTGAAGGTGACTCTTGGACCAAAGGGAAGGAATGTGGTGCTTGAAGAGGGGTACGGCGCCCCCACAATCACGAATGACGGGGTTACCATCGCAAAGAAGATAGAGCTGGAGGACAAGGTTGAGAACCTGGGAGCCGAGATCGTGAAGGAGGCGGCTTCCAAGACCAATGATGTGGCAGGTGATGGGACTACCACCGCAACCGTGCTTACGCAGGCCATTGTGCAAGAGGGATTCAAGAATGTGGCGGCGGGAGCGAATCCTCTTGCTATTCGCAGGGGCCTGGAAAAGGCAATGGGATATGTGGTGGCAACTCTCAAAGAGATGGCCCATCCCGTTTCCACTAAAGAGGAGATGACGCAGGTGGCCACCATTTCCGCGGAAGACCAGGAGCTGGGTAACCTTATCGCGGAGGTAATGGATGAGGTGGGCAAGGACGGTGCCATAACCATAGAGGAGTCCCAGACCCTGGGAATTCAGAAGGAGGTAGTACGGGGACTCCGGTTCGACAAAGGATACATCTCCCAGTATATGGTTTCTAATATGGAACGCATGGAAGCGGTCTTGGAGGACCCTTACGTGCTCGTCACAGACAGGAAGATTTCTTCTGTGCAGGATATTCTTCCCACGCTGGAGGCGGTTGCGACCACGGGGAAGAAGAATCTTATCATTATTGCAGATGACGTGGAGGGGGATGCTTTGGCGACCCTCGTAGTGAATAAGCTCCGAGGCATTTTTACGACTCTTGCCGTAAAGGCGCCCGGTTTCGGAGACCGCAAAAAGGAGTTGCTTGAGGATATTGCGGCGGTCACGGGAGCCCAGGTGCTTTCCGAAGAGCTCGGCTTGAAGCTTGACAAGGTGGAGCTTTCCCAGCTGGGTTCGGCAAGGAGGATTGTTGCTACAAAAGATGACACGACCATTGTAGAAGGGAGGGGCCCCAAGGAGCGCGTGGAGAACCGCATCAAGCAGGTGCGCACGCTTCTTGAGGAGGCGACTTCTGATTTTGACAAGGAAAAACTCCAGGAGCGTTTAGCTAAGCTCGCGGGAGGGGTTGCGGTTGTGCGCGTGGGAGCCCCAACGGAAGTGGAGCAGAAATCCCGCCAGCACAAGACCGAAGACGCGCTTGCGGCAACCAAGGCGGCGGTAGAAGAAGGAATTGTTCCTGGGGGCGGCGTGGCTCTTTTGAGATCAGCGAAGAAGCTTGAGGGTTTTGAGCTGGAAGATGCGGAGGAGCGCATTGGCGTGAAGATTCTTCAGCGCGCCTTGGAGGAGCCAATACGACAGATTGCCTCCAACGCCGGCCAGGACGGAGCCGTGGTGGCTTCCGAGGTTCAGAAGGGAGAGGGAGCGTTCGGGTACAACGCGGCAAAGGGTACGTACGAAGACCTCGTGAGCGCAGGAGTCGTGGACCCTGTGAAGGTGGTGCGCTCGGCCTTGGAGAACGCGGTATCCGCCGCTTCCATGCTTTTGACCACCGAGGTTGTGGTGGCGGACCTGCCCGAGAAGGAACAAAAGGGCGGGGGAGGAATGCCTGGCATGCCAGGCGGAATGGGAGAATATTAAAATCTTAGCCTGGCTAAGAATGAACGGCAAAGCTCCCCCCTTGCGGGGGAGTTTTGTTTTGGTTCATGGAGTTGACCCCGTAAAGCAACGAAGTTGCCTTACGGGGTTGACAGGGAAGCGTACTAAAAGTAGTATAAAGGTATGAATACAACCCTGACGATAAAAACAGATAGGAGATTGCGGGACCAGGCAAAAAACATGGCAAAAGAGCTTGGGTTGCCTCTTACCACCGTGGTGAACGCGCTCCTCAAGCAGTTCGTGCGCGACAAGGAGATTACGCTTTCTCTCGGTACCCCTAATGCAGAGACCCGCCGTGCCATGCGGGAAGTGCGGGGGCGCAAAAACCTTAAGACGTACACCTCTTTCAGTAAGTGGGAGAAAGACACGAGGCCGTAGGAGTATACCTATGCGCCGCATTCGCCAGCACCAGCGCTTCCGGAAAGACCTCAAGAAAGTGAAGGCCCGCGGCAAGGATGGGCAAAAACTTTCTGACGCAGTGTATGCGCTTGCGCGCCTTGGGCAAGTGCCTATAACGTTACGGCCTCATCGGCTTGGCGGCGCGTGGGCCGACTTCTGGGAATGTCATCTTGAGCCCGACTGGCTTCTTGTCTACAGCGTGAGCGATACCGAGGTTATTCTTGTGCGCACCGGCACGCACGCAGATTTGTTTGAATAGCCTGTCTTCGTGCATGCTCACGGGTCAGGTCGCAAAAACACCGCCAAGCCCAGGCGGTTTTCTTGTTTTTGGAGATTATTCGGGAAGGTCAATCGGATTGTATAATTCCACTCTGTCTATTCCCTTCCACTTTGACCGCTGCTCTTTGACTTCTTTTTTTAGGGTCTTAGCAATCAAGAGATGACCTTACACGGGCTCGGGCTTGGGCGAAGACCGTCTTCGCCCAGCCATAAAAGCGCTAGAATGGGAGATCCTTGATACTCTCTTTGAAGGTGTGGTATGCTAGAGTATATGAATATTCAAATAATTCTTCTAGGTATCGGGGGCCTAATTCTGCTTTGGGCGGTGTTTCTTTACAATCGTTTCGTTACCCTGCGCAACAGGGTAAGAGAGGCATTCTCTGACATTGAGGTTCAGCTTAAAAGACGCTACAACTTAATTCCCAACCTTGTGGAGACCGTAAAGGGATATGCCGCCCACGAGAAGGGGGTGTTGGAAAAGGTGACGGAAGCCAGGACAAGGGCCATGGGAGCGCGCGGCATGGCAGAGCGCCAGCAGGCGGAGAACATGCTCTCTGAAACCTTAAAGTCCTTGTTTGCGGTGGTGGAGAACTATCCGGACCTTAAGGCGTCTACGAATTTCCTGGAGCTTCAGCGGGAGCTTCGGGACACGGAAGATAAGATTCAGGCATCAAGGCGTTTTTACAACACTACTGTTATGGTTCTTAACACCATGGCGCAGAGCTTTCCTTCGAATCTCATCGCCAAGGCATTCCGTTTTCAACAAGAGAAGTTCTTTGAGGTAGAGACGGAGGCAGAGCGCGAGGTCCCTAAGGTGAGTTTCTAAGCACGAGGTTTCTACGCTCGGAATACTGCTCTCCGGAAACCGACCCTCAATCCGCCAGCGTCGGATTGGGGTCTGCGCTCTCGGTGGTTTGTCCTCGCTGTCGCTCGGAACCGTGCCAAACCACCTCCGAGAGCTTCCCGGAGAGCAGTATGTCCTTGCGTCTCTTTTGTCATTTGGCCATTAGAATGTGGTAAACCTTTATTCCCACGCGGAGTCCAATACGCGGAAGACCTGGGCATACCTTGCCGGGTTTTTTCTCTTTGTCATAGCCATGGGCTGGGTGGCGAGTTATATCTTGGGAAGCCCCATTCTTCTTGTGGTTGCGGTGGTGTTGAGCGTGTTTATGAGTGTGGGCTCGTACTGGTATTCAGACAAAATGGTGCTTTCCCTTTCTCATGCCAAGGAGGTTCGCAAAGAAGACGCGCCCGAGCTTTACCGTATTGTGGAGAATCTTTCCATTACGGCCGGTCTTCCCATGCCTCGGCTGTTTCTTATGATAGAACCCCAGCCCAACGCCTTTGCCACGGGAAGGAACGCGGAGCACGGGGTGATTGCGGTTACCTCGGGGCTTCTTGAACGCTTAGACAGGGTAGAATTGGAGGGAGTGCTCGCCCATGAACTTTCTCACATAGGCAATAAGGATATACTCGTCTCTACCGTCGTGGTGGTGCTCGTGGGCGTGGTTGTGCTGTTGGCGGACTTCGTGTTCCGCATTGCCTTCTGGGGTGGTATTGGAGGGAACGATAGGGGAGGAGGGCAGGCGCGTATTGTGCTCCTTGTGGTGGGCCTCCTGTTTCTTCTACTCGCCCCCCTGCTCGCCCAGCTCATCAAGTTTGCCGTGTCCCGGAAAAGGGAGTTTTTGGCAGACGCTTCAGGCGCCCTTCTCACGAGGTTTCCCGATGGGTTGGCCCGGGCCTTGGAGAAGATTTCTTCTGATCCCCATCCAATGAAGGCCGCGAATGACGCCACAGCGCACCTCTACATCGCGAGCCCTTTTCGAGGAAAGGAGAAGCGGCGCTGGCTCCACAAGCTTTTTCTTACCCATCCTCCTTTGGAAGAGCGTATTGCCGCGCTTCGGGGAATGCGGGCTTAAGCGTTTCGGGGTATAATGGAAACATGAAGAAACTCTGTCCACACCACGGCATCCTTTTAGAGCAGGCCTTGCTCTTGGGAGTGGAGGTGGATTATTGCCCCGTGGGCTACGCGGGATGATTAAACAATAACTATGTCAAAATAATTAAAAGCGGAAATATGACTCTTTTTACTATTGTTATAGGGCTGACGTTTCTTTTAATTCTCGCTGTGATTCTGATATATTTTGGTGAAAGGAAATCAGGGAAGGCGAAGGTAACAGTAACCAAGAGCATAGGGAGGAATATTCTTTTTGGTATGTTTGGAGGAGGATTGGGCCTTGTCGTCTCAGCAATTTTTACTGTTCTTTTGTGTGGAATGTCATCAGAGGAGCTTTGTGCTCTCGGGCTGGTATTTTTCCTTGGACCCATAGCAGGAATTATAGGCATTATTTTCGGTTTGCTTGGGGTAAATATTGCCAGGCAGGCGTGGCATTGGTATGTTGGGGCTGCAATTTTCATTACTCTGATTTTTATACTGTCTCTTTTTTCACTCATTCTTTAAAGAGAAATTCTTCTTAGCGTGGCGCTTTGATACGATTCTCAATTATGAAATGTCCTCATTGTGCTATAAAACTTGAGCAGGCCATCCTCCCCTGGAGGAGCGCGTCGCGGCGCTTCGGGGAATGCGCGCGTAGTCATTGACAGGCAAGGGCGGTATGATAGAGTGAGTTTGTAATACAACTTATTACAGCTTGTATGCGTAGCGTTATTAACATCTCATTACCCAGTTCCCTCGTACGGCCT
>JAHIUP010000022.1 GCA_018816925.1 Patescibacteria group bacterium | reverse complement strand
ATATATCCTATTTTCATACTGGTAGTATTTTACTACTAATTATTCTCCCCTGTCAAGGCCCGTGGATAACTTGGCTAAACCAAGGCGGGGTTAATATACCCCACCATGCCTCTTTAGCAGAATCAAAACAATCCCTCCCACACCAAAAACCGCCTTGCGGCGGTTGTTGGTTCCTTAGCCTGGCTAAGGATAGCTACATTTTTATTTCAATATCCACTCCAGCGGGAAGGTTGAGATTAGACAAGGCGTCTATTACTTTCTGATTGGGGTTGGGAATGTCTATGATGCGTTTGTGGATACGCATCTCAAACTGCTCCCGAGAGTCCTTGTGCACAAACGGGGAGCGGTTCACCGTGTACTTCTTTATCTCCGCTGGCAAGGGCACGGGCCCCACCACTTCCGCTCCCTGGCGCAGTATGGCCTCAATGATTTGGCGCGAGGAGGTATCTATGACCTTATGGTCATAGGCAGAAATCCTAATCCGCAGCCGCTGCTGGGTCTCTGGAACGTTCTTGGTACGCTGCGCCATCTTCTTGAATATTCTTTTACTGCACCACCTTCGTCACGACACCTGCTCCAACGGTCCTGCCTCCCTCGCGGATTGCGAACCGCTGCTGCTCCTCCATGGCAATAGGCGCCTGGAGCTTTACCTTCACATTCACCGTATCGCCGGGCATCACCATTTCCGTTCCTTCCGGAAGCGTCACTTCTCCCGTCACGTCCGTGGTACGAAAGTAAAACTGGGGCTTGTAGCCGGAGAAAAACGGAGTGTGCCTTCCTCCTTCCTCCTTCGTAAGCACATATACCTCGGTCTCAAATTCCGTGTGGGGAGTAACGGAGCCGGGCTTCGCGAGTACCTGCCCGCGCTCGATATCATCCTTCTCAACGCCCCTCAAAAGGATTCCTACGTTGTCTCCCGCCCTTCCCTCATCCAATTCCTTGTTGAACATCTCCGCGCTCACAACCGTGGTCTTCCTCGTCTCTCCAAGTCCCACGAGCTCCACCTCTTCGTTGGGGTGCACCACCCCGCGCTCTATTCTTCCGGTGGCTACCGTACCCCTCCCCTGAATGGAGAATACGTCTTCTACTGCCATAAGAAAGGGCTTGTCTATATCCCGGACTGGCTCGGGAATATACTCATCCACCGCGCTCATAAGCTCCAGAATTGGCTTAACTGCTTCATCATCCAGAGAACTCGTTTCCAAGGCCTTGAGGGCAGAACCTCGTATCACGGGGGTCTCGTCTCCAGGATACCCATACTTCTTGAGAAGCTCCCGCACTTCCGACTCCACAAGTTCAACCATTTCGGGGTCGTCTACCATATCCACTTTATTAAGGAATACCACGACAGATGGGAGTCCCACCTGGCGGGCAAGCAGGATATGCTCTCTCGTTTGGGGCATAGGGCCGTCGGCGGCGGAGACCACAAGGATGGCTCCATCCATTTGAGCTGCCCCCGTAATCATGTTCTTTACGTAGTCGGCGTGCCCGGGAGCGTCAATGTGCGCATAGTGGCGCTTCTCTGTCTCGTACTCCAGGTGCGCGATGTTAATGGTAATCCCTCGCTGTTTCTCTTCGGGAGCCGCATCAATCTGGTCCACCGACTTCTCGGAAGCCCGAAATCCCTTCATCTTAAGTACATGAAGGATTGCGGCCGACAGTGTGGTCTTGCCGTGGTCCACGTGTCCAATGGTGCCGACGTTTACGTGGGGCTTGGTGCGTTCAAATTTCTCTGCCATAGCAAATAAAAATTATATTGTATATAACTCCCTCATTATACAGAGGGGTAAAGGAAAGTCAAGCAACTAGATGGGAAGGTCCTCAATGGTGAGCTCTTCTGCGGAACTCTCTTCTGCCGCGGGCTCCACTCTTCTGGGCGAGGACTCCACTTTCCCAATCTCCTTTAAGTACTCCTCAAAAGTAAACACCACAAACGTGGGACGGTCTTCCTCCACGATAACAATCTTTCCTCCCCCGTGCTTGAGAATGTCTTTAATTGCTTTTAGATCCATAGGGCTTCTTACCTTCTCTTCCCCTCTGCCACCTCTTGCGCAATGGAGGGCGGGGTCTCTTCGTAGGCGTTGAACTCCATCGTAAAGGTTCCTCTCCCTTCCGTCAAGGACCTTAGAGAAGTGGCGTATCCAAACATCTCAGCTAACGGCACCGTTGCGTGTATAAGCTTTAGAGCCAAGCGATCCTCCGTATCCTCTACTTTCCCCCTGCGACTCGACAAATCCCCAATGACATCCCCGAGGAACTCGGCTGGAATGGCGACCTCCAAGCGCATCACGGGCTCCAAGAGCATAATCCCTGCCTTGCGGGCTGCCTCTTGAAATGCCATGGAGGCGGCAATCTTGAATGCAAGCTCCGAGGAGTCAACCTCATGATAGGAACCGTCAAATAGAGTTGCCTCTACATCAATAACCGGATATCCCGCAAGCACGCCCTTATCCATGGCCTCCTTCACCCCCTTTCCCACCGCGGGAATGTACTCCTGGGGAATAGCTCCCCCTTTGATCGCATTCACGAAGCTGAATCCCTCTCCCCGCTCCTTTGGCTTGACGCGCAAGTACACGTGACCGTACTGGCCTCTTCCGCCCGACTGCTTCACATACTTACCCTCTGCCTCCGCCTCATTCCGGATTGCTTCCTTGTAGGAAACCTGGGGCCTTCCCACATTCGCCTCCACGAAGAACTCCCTCTTGAGCCGGTCCACGAGAATATCCAAGTGGAGCTCTCCCATACCCGAGATAATAATCTCTCCGGTATCGAGGTCTGTATGCACCCGGAAGGTCGGATCTTCGTCCATTAAACGCTTGAGAGATTCTGACATCTTTTCCTGGTCTGCCTTCGTCTTTGGTTCTAGGCGCTGGGAAATGACGGGTTCTGGGAAAGAAATCTGCTCTAAGATAATTGGGTGCGCCTCGTCGGAGAGCGTGTGCCCGGTGCTCGTGTTCTTGAGTCCCACGGTGGCCGCAATGTCTCCGGCATACAGCTCCTCCACCTCTTCACGCTCGGCGGCATGCATAAGCAAGAGTCGACTGATGCGCTCCCGCTCTCCGGTCATGGTATTGAGCACATAGGAACCCTTCTTAAGGGTACCCGAGTACACACGAAAATAGGTTAAAGAACCCACATAGGGGTCAGTGGCAATCTTGAAGGCGAGACCGGAAAAAGGAGCGGTGTCCGAGGGTTCCCGAGTAACCGTCTCCCCTTTCTTGGGCTCCACGCCCTCCACGGGAGGCCTGTCTACTGGGCTTGGCAAGTAATCCACCACCGCGTCCAGCAAAAGCTGTACTCCCTTGTTCTTAAGAGAAGAACCCACAAACACCGGAACTAGCTTTGAAGAAAGCACCGCCTTGCGCAAAACCTCCTTGAGTTCTTCTACGGAAACCTCCTGCCCGCCAAGGTACTTCTCCATGAGCCGCTCATCTTCCGCCGCTATCTTCTCCACGAGCTTCTCTCGGGCGGCGTCCACTTGGGGCCGAAGCTCCTCGGGTATGGCGCGTTCCGTCATCTCCTGACCAAAGTCCCCTCCAAAGGCATAGGCCTTCTGGGAAAGTAGGTCTACAACACCTTCAAAGCGCTCCTCCTCTCCTATGGGGAGCTGGAGGGTGATGGCGTTCGGGGTGAGCTTCTGTTCAATGGACTGGAGGGCCTTTTCAAAGGAAGCGCCAGTCCTGTCAATCTTGTTGATAAAGCAGATGCGCGGCACCTCAAACTTATCTGCCTGGCGCCACACGGTTTCCGACTGCGGTTCCACGCCCGCCACCCCGTCAAAAACCACAACCGCCCCGTCCAGGATACGGAGGGAACGCTGTACTTCCACGGTGAAGTCAATATGGCCCGGCGTGTCAATGATATTAATGCGGTACTCGTCCTCCTTACTCTTGGAGTTCAGGTACGTGGGAACCCAGAAGCACGTGGTGGCAGCCGAAGTTATGGTGATGCCGCGCTCACGCTCTTGAGCCATCCAGTCCATAATGGCAGCCCCCTCATGCACCTCCCCTATCTTGTGGGAAATGCCCGTGTAAAACAAAATACGCTCGGTCGTGGTGGTCTTCCCGGCGTCAATGTGGGCTATGATACCGATATCACGGACGCGTTCAATAGGATATTGTCTAGGCATAGGATAAAAATACGCTTACATCCACATTGACGCGCAGGAATGAATCGGAAAGGAGGCGAGGCAATGCGTTTGAAACAAGCCCTCGGACCCAGCCGGAGCAAGGTCTCCGCGAAGCGGAGTCCGGCTGGGGAGAGCGCAGATTCCAAAACCACGCTGGGGTTTTGAGAATCGGTTGTTGAGAACGTCGTTGCCGAGCATCATAATTATCTGGGTCTCGCAAAGTGCGCAAAAGCGCGGTTCGCTTCTGCCATACGCTGTACCTGCTCTCGCTTGCGCACCGCCTCTCCCTCTCCCTTGGCGGCGGCGGCTATCTCGTCAGCCAATTTTATTCTCATGGGCTTCCCTTTCTTCGCTTTTGCCGACTGAATAATCCAGCGAAAGGCCAAACTCATGCGCCTCCCGCCTTTCACCTCCACGGGCACCTGGTAGGTAGCTCCTCCAACCCTGCGGGGCCGCACCTCCATTGGCGGCGCCACGTTCTCCACTGCCTTTTGGAAAACGAGGAGGGGGTCCTGTTTTGTTTGCTCTTTTATTCTATCAAAGGCGCCGTACACAATTTTGCGGGCGACGGACTTCTTTCCTTGGCGCATCACGTGGTTGATGAGTTTTGCGACGTCCCCACTCCCGTACACGAGGTCGGGAGCCGGCTGGCGCATGGGATATTTATTCTCTGCCATGAATTAGCTGATAGCTGGTAGCTTGTAGCTTGTAAAACGCGAGGAGATACTGCTCTCCAGGAAGCTCTCGGAACCCCGCCAGCATGGTCTCCGACGAACGTCGGAGTGGCAGGGTGAGAGCGCAACCCCAGAGCGGCGGCTGGGCCGCGAGAGGGGTGATTCTTGGGAGCAGTATTTCGAGCGATAGTTGCCGAGCATTATAGTTTATTTAGGCCGTTTAGTTCCGTACTTACTGCGTTCCTGCTTCCTTCCTTCCACTCCCCCCGCATCCAGCTTGCCGCGCACCACATGGTAGCGCACGCCGGGAAGGTCTTTCACGCGCCCTCCTCGCAGAAGAACCACGGAGTGCTCCTGAAGACTGTGTCCCTGTCCAGGGATGTAGGCAGTGGTCTCCATGCCGTTGCTCAAGCGCACCCTCGCCACCTTTCGCAGGGCGGAGTTCGGCTTCTTAGGGGTCATAGTGAATACCTTTAAGCACACGCCGCGCTTGAAGGAAGATGCGTAGCGGGTGGGACGATTCTTCTTCGTGTTAAACCCAAAAGCAAGGGCAGGGCTTTTGCTCTTCGCTTTCCCCTTTTTTCTTCCCTTTTTCACGAGTTGATGAATGGTTGGCATACAAAGCAAAATCTAGCAGGCAATCGGCGTTCTGTCAATGAATTAGTTCCCCACGAGGAGCCGGAACAAGACATCCACGAAGGCGAGGAAAGCTCTAAAAAAGAAAAGCAGGAGAAAGAGAAGGAGAAAGAAGCCGTACTGGGAGAGTACGCTCCGGAGCCCGGAGAAGGAGTCGGGGAGAAAGGAAAAAAGCAAATGGGAACCATCCAAGGGAGGTATGGGCAGAAGATTGAAGACGGCGAGCAAAAGGTTCAGAAACACAATGGAGCTGAATATGAGGACGAGGTCGGGGCTGAAACTCACAATGGGGAGGAATCTAAGAGCCAAGCCAAATACAAGGGCAATGGCAATGTTTGCGGCGGGTCCCGCCAAGCTCACCTTTACGGAGTCGTACTTAGGATTCCGGAAGAACAGAGGATTTATCGGCACCGGCTTTGCCCACCCAATAATGATGCCCGGGCCTCCTCCAATCATGCTCATTAGTACAAGAAACCCGGGAAGAAAAATGGAACCTATGGGATCCAGGTGAGGAATAGGATTCAGGGTGAGGCGTCCCGCATCCTTCGCCGTCGGGTCCCCCAAAGAATACGCAACTACGCCGTGTGACACCTCATGGAGCACCACGGAGAAAATGAGGACGACAATAAGAAAAACCAATTCCATGCGCTCCATTGTACCCGAAAAGAAATGGAGGCGCAATGTTGCGGGCTCTGCACTTTTCTGCTAGAGTAGTTTCGTATGACAAAAGAATGCGCCGTGTGCGCGAAACGCCAGAGAGCGGCATGGAAGCGCGTGAAGCTCCGTGGAAAGTACAACCCCACGGTGAAACACCTGCAAAAGCCCAATATACAGTGGATTCGCCTTACCGAACCCTTTGCCGCTAAATGGGGATTTCGCGCTGGGACGCGAATACGCGCATGCACCAAGTGCATCAAGTCCTTGAGTAAGCTAAAATAGGCATTCCTTCATACTCCTACGAAAAAGGCCCCGGAGAACATTCAGGGCCTTTTCGTATATTGATACTGCACCACCAGCGGAAGGTGGTCTGAAGCTAAGACCTCCGGCACCTCAAGCTGTACCGTGCCGCCGCCACTAATGAAGATGTTATCTGCGTGAGGCCCGTTCTGTGGCCGTTTGTACAAAGAACTGCGGGTGCTTAAAATCCCACACTCACGCACAAGATTCCTCATTCCTGCTTCCTCCAAAACGAGGGAACACCGAGAGGTCGGAAAGGTATTGAAGTCGCCTCCCAGAATCTTGTCGGAACCAGGAAATGCTTCCACAACTCTGTGCAACTCCTGGAATTGCCTGAGGCGTCGTGGTGTATCCTTCTTCCCAATCGGTTGCCACAGGCCATGGAAGTTGAACACGCTCACCCCCGCCTTTCCCCGCAACTTCAAGACGGCATACTGCACATTCCGGGAAAGGGCCTCAAGGTTGATAGTATCCATGCCGTCGCGCCTTCCAAATACCATCGTGTCGCCCCACGAGCATACATCCAAGACGACTCCCCCTCGTTTTATAAACATCGCATTCCCTATATAGAGGGGAAAATCCACGGTACGCAATCGTGAGTACCACGCAAACAGGGGAAAATACTCTGGGAGCGCGAGCCGCAGCTGTTTGAACAAATCTGCTCGCTGACGGGAAACTCTCCCTTTGAGTTCTCCGCTCCATACGATGTCCGTAGGCGTATCCAACACCTCCTGGAAACAGAATACATCAATGTGCTCTGCCATAGAACTTATGTACTCCATCAGCTCCTCAAACCACTGACCTCCTCCTACATTCAAGTACAGGAGGTTTAACTTCTGGGGCAATGCTCTCTTTGCCATTCTGTTCACCTCCTTTTCTTAAGATATTCAATTGAAGGGTGCCACGTTCACACTCTACCAGAAAAACGGGAAAACGCAACTCTTCCCCTCAAGGGCATTTTCGGGTAAACTAGAAGGGAAACGGGGAGTCGTATAATGGCCATTACTTCGGGCTGGGGGTCCGAAAATCCGGGTTCAATTCCCGGCTCCCCGACAATGAAATTTTCTCTCAACCTCGCCAGCACCACCATCCTCTCCTTCTTGAGAGAGTCAGGGTACTCCCCGGAAGGAACGGACGAAAAAACCGGGGAACTTCGTTTTGCCCGGCCTCTCCGAGGAGCACGCTATCCGAGATTCCACTTGTACTGCACGAAAGAAGGACGCTGCGCCCTGCATCTGGATCAAAAACAACCAAGCTACAATGGAACTTCCGCCCACAGCGGAGAATATAACGGGCCTCTTGTGGAACAAGAAGTCACCCGCCTCAATTCTCCAGCACCGGCTCTTTAATCTTCTCCCACCAGGAGAACTTGAGATTCTCCAGTAATTCCCGCTGGCTCTCGTACACCTTCTCAAAAAAGGCATTCCCCACTTTCACTTCCTCCGCGCACTTGGCGAGAAGGGAAAGACGGTCTGCCACCTTCACGATTTCCGCCTCCCTCGTTTCCCCCTGGCCCTCCTCTGTCCATAGAGCAATGTAGCTCTCTTTCAGCTTCTCTGGAAGCCCTTCAAACACCTGGGGGATTGCCTCTTTGTTCACCTTGCGTATGGCATCAGTCACCTCCGAGGAATAATGTTTAAAAGGGGTAAGGATATCTCCGGAAAACATCTCTTCCATGTCGTGAAGAAGCGCCATGGAGAGGGCCTTCTCTTTATCTGCTTCCTCTCCAGCTTCCCTCAACAAATCGCACAAAAGCCCAGTAAAGTAGGCCGTGTAAAAGGAATGCTCTGCCACGCTCTCGGGAAAATGCTGGGGAGTGGCGTTGAACCTTGTAATATGCGCGAGCGAGCGATTGAGGATATGGTGAAATATATTCATATACAAAAACCCTGCTCTTTCTTGGATTCCCGAACAACTCCAGATGGGTGCCATACCTCGTTCGCCACGGCGAACGAAAGAATCTGGCTCCTAAGCGAAAGAATGGAGAATCCGTACAGAAGAACAGGGCAATTATAGTATAGCGCGGACCCAGGAGGGGCGTCAAATCATTCGAGGATACCGTCTATATTCACGTCGTAAAGAATATGCTCTCCCACGAGCCGGTACTTCACAAGCTCGTCGGCAGAAAACCAGTGAGTAATCTCTTTCTCCGCTTCCCCTGCGGAACCTGAAGCGTGAATAAGATTGCGGACCGCCCTCTTATCCTGGTCTGCCATCTGGAAGGAATCCAGCACATAATCGCCCCGGATAGTTCCCACATCGGAACGAAGAGGTTCCGTACCCCCCGTAATCTTGCGCACGAGCTCAGCCGCGTGCGCTCCCTGCCACACCATAAGCACAATGGGGCCTGCCGTGAGGTAGTTCTTCAAATTCTCCAGCACCCTCCCTCCTATCTCTTCGGGTTCCCGGGAAGGTGGTTCAAGTCCTTTCTCCTCGTACCCCTTGATGGCCTTCTCACCCGCCGCCCTCTTCCAACCAGGGTCCAGGAGATAATGTTTCTCCACCTGCGGAGCGCTGGGCACGAGCATCTTCACGCCCACAAGCTTAAGCCCTACGCGCTCATAGCGCTGGAGAATCTCCCCTATAAGGGAGCGCTGCACACCATCGGGCTTTACGAATACGAGCGTTCGTTCCTCTTTTGGATGAGCCATAGAAAAAGAATGTTATGGGGAGGAAGGTATGCGAAAGGAGATATCTCCTTGCATGTCCGTCCTCAATACCTCTATACCATATTCAGCAAATCTGCCAAGTACCTCTGGCGCGGGATGCCCGTAGAGGTTCTCGGCTCCCACGGAAATTACCGCAATGCGCGGGCGCGCGGCTTCCAGTAATTCCCTACTGCTAGACGTCTTGCTCCCATGATGAGCCGCCTTGAGCACATCCACCGCGAGGTCCCCTTCTGAAACGAGCTTCCTTTCCCCTGCCTTCGTAATGTCTCCAAGCAGGAGGACACGGAAGGAAGGTGCCTCCAAAAGCAGAACCACGGAGGAATCATTGAAGGCAGAGGCCTCTTTGTCTGCGAGGAGCACCTTGAGCGCGGAGTCAGTCCCCCACCGAATCTCCTGCCCAGCTTCCGCCTCAACCACATGGGCATCTTCTTTCTCCAACTCGCTCTTGAAGGCGGCAAATACCTTGGTCTCCTTTTCCATCTTGTTCCAGAGCACCTGTTTTACCTCGTAGGCCTTCAGTACCCCAACGAGCCCGGAAATGTGGTCTGCTTCCCCGTGGGTGAGCACCATGAGTTCGATATCCCGATTCCATGGAGCCATCTCTTTGCCGAGCTTCTCAAGCACCTTCTCGTCGGGACCGCCGTCAATAAGAATGTCATGGCCTTGAGGGGTCTGAATCAGTATGGCATCCCCCTGGCCCACATCCAGGAAATGAACCTGGAGATACTGCCTATCTGCTATCTCCCCCCAAAGGGAGAATGCGACTGCTCCGAGCAAAAGAATGCTCCCTGCGAGAAACATGTTCCTCATATCTAGGTATCTGGAGGTATCTAGGAAAAACCCTCGTGCAAAGGTTCACTGCACAAGGGTTTTTCTCTCAAACGCTTCCTGCTTATTTATTAGGCAGAATCCGCATCATCTTGGTGCCGCAGTTCGGGCAGATTCCCTGCAGTGCCCTGCGCTTGTTCCCACCCTTTGCGTTGATCTCCACCTCTTTCGGGTCGGACATCTCTCTTTTCGCTCGGCACTTTACGCAATATGCCTCAGCCATTGTTCCACAAAGTATTAGAACGAATAACCGGAAACGACCTTTGAAAGGAACTCTTCCAACAAGTCCCTCTCATGAATTACCCCAGTATACCTCATATCCCCCAAGAATACTAGTCAAGCCCCTAGCTCCAGCACGCGGAAGGCCTCTCCGTACTTTACCTTTCCTTAAATTAGAACCTTAGTTTTTCTCGTATTCCTTGAAGCACCTTCTACACAAGTGAACCTCACACTTATATTCTTTGTCGTCAAACCAGATATGCCAGGCCTTTGTCATATATTTTTGGCAATTCGCACAGCGAAAACCCCTGTACTCTGGCTTCACTTCTATATTCCAGGACTGAACAATCTCTAATAATTTCTTTTTGTTCATAATTTCATTCTAACAAAAACCGCGCTCTACACGAACCCCCTTGGTGATTCTTGAGAACTTAAACACAAAAGCACCCCCAAGATGGGGGTGCTTTTGTGATGTTATGCTCGGCTAACGTTGACGGCGTTGGGTCCCTTTGGACTGTCTCCAACCTCGAACGTTACCTTATCTCCTTCCTGAAGGTCTTTGAATTCTACATTCTTCAGCTCGTTGGAGTGGAAAAAGAGATCTTTCTCCTCTCCTTCACGGCTAATGAATCCATACCCCTGTTCATTCAATCGAGCAATAGTTCCTTCTTGCATTGCTGTAAAAGAAATAATTGATTAAGTACTTAAATACAGAACGCTGAAGACTAAAACTCGACCCTGTTTCGCTATACAGCACTGTTTTAAGTACATTAATGCTAGCATACAGAATCCAGGATGTCAATACCTTCCTCAATTCCTGCGGCTTCCCGTTGATTTGCCTACCAAGGAACGAAACTCCGATATAAGTGACTGGTATCTGGCCCTCCGGATGGGCCTCCTTCCTATTTTTCCACAGCGCCCCTCCTGAAAGAGAGGAGGAGCAGAATGACGAGCGCTCCGGTGAACACGTCGGAAGCTAAGCAATACAAGCAGTAAGCGTGCAAGAGCGCTGCCTGCACGTACAAAAACCATAGAGAAATGGGCAAGGCGAGTACGGGAAGAGAGAAGGCCATGCGAAAGAACAAGGGCTTCCCCGTATCTATGAAGGCAACCAGAAACACGAGAAAGAGAAGAAAGTAGGCGGCGCCAAACAAGGCAACGGGAATACCAAAAAATGTGGAATAGGAACTCGTGAGTACCGTCTCGCACTCCGCCACACCGCAAGGGACAAGAATGCCAGAGTAGTGTTTAAAGGTAAGGTAGGCAAAATCCAGGAATCCGAGGAAACCAAGCAGTAGGGCCAAAACCTTCATATTAGAGGGAAAATTCAGAAAGCGCATGAGAGATAAGTTTATGGAAGGCATCATAACTCCTTGGGTTGGCAATCCGTTTTCCCTGTAGGAAGAACGAGGGGGTTCCTTCAAGGCGGGCCCCCATCGCGCTCTCCAGATCTATCCTGACCTTCTCTGCCACCGCGTCAGATTTCCTGTCTGCTCTGAATCTTTCCGTATCCAGTCCAAGCTCGGCCGCATACGCAAGGAAGAGCTCCTCCTCGTCTCCCCTTATCCACTCCTCTTGTCGTTCATAGAGAAGGTCGCACATTTCCCAGAACTTTCCCTGAAGGGCGGCCGCTTCCGCCGCATACGAGGCATCTTTTGCCTTCGCATGAATCTGAAAAAGCGGGAAGTGGCGGTAGGCAATCTTCAGCTCATTGGGAAACTCCTCTTGGAGCCGCCGCGCCACAAAGTAGTATACGCCGCATGCGGGACACTGGAAATCCCCGTACTCAAGCAACACGACAGAAGCCGACGCAGGACCTTTCACGTGGTCCTCTAGGGTAAGCTCTACGATAAACCCTGCAGGTTCTGCGAAGGGCGTTTCATCTCCTGCGCCGCGCGCCAAGTACCAAAGAGCCGCAACGCTTGCCGTCAGCACAAACGCCGTCAATCCCCAGAGGACGATGCGTTTTGCCGTACTTCTCCGCAAGCCCCTCTCTCGTTCTCCCTCTCGGGATTGACGCTTCAGGGCCTTGCGCTCTTTCTTGCCAAGGGGTTCCTCTTCCATTTCCATTATTCCAAAAAGGTAAACGCCCACATGAGCGCAATGCCAAGCACAAATACGCTAAAGGTAACCATGGACCTGCGCGCTCCTTCCTCTTTGCGAATTTCCGGAACGAAATCGGAAGCCCCAAGGTAGAGGAAGGAACCTACCGCAAAGAATATAACGCATGGAATCCAGGGCTCAAGCATCCCACCGAGCCCATATCCTACAATCCCGCCAAGAATGACACTCGAAGCGGAAAAGAAGTTAAGCAGGAGCGCGCGGGTCTTACGGAATCCCGCGTACAAGAGCACGCCGAACTCTGAAATCTCCTGGGGTATTTCGTGAAGAGCCATGGCTGCCGACACCGTAATGCCCAAAGGCAAGCTCACGAGAAAAGAAGCCGCAATAATGAGACCGTCTACGAAGTTATGAATGAAATCCCCTGTCAAACTCAAGACGCCCAGGTGGAAGTGCTTATGCGTTGCCTGGTGCGAATGATGCCAGTGGAGGGACTTCTCAAGCAAAAAAAACATAAGAAACCCAACAAGTACCGTGAGGAAGGAATATTCGTTCAGTCCCTTCTCTATGGCTTCTGGCAGTAAGTGGAGGAAGGCAGCCCCCATAAGGGCTCCCGCAGCCAAGGCAACAAGAAGAATGGAAATGCGTTCCAGCAATCCAGCCCGCAAAAACACGAGGAGCACTCCGGAAAACGAAAGGAGGCTAATGGCAATAGTGGCGAGAAGAATCTCAAAAAGCATGGCCTATTCCCCTTGAGGGCTCTTCTTATTATAATGCTCGCATGCCCCTTGGGAGCCCTTTACGTAGTCGGCCGCCGCTGTTGCGGCAACCGTGCCCAAGGCGGAAGCGGTAATATCTTGCTTAAAGGAACCGAAATGGTTTGTGGCGTCTCCGGCCGCATATACCCCTTCCACGTTTGTGCGCATCATGTTGTCCGTCTTGAGATATCCACTCTTGTCCAGTTCCAAGCCGAGCTGTTCGGCAAAGGTTTTATCCGGGTCAAAGCCAATCTCCACAAAAAGACCCTGTACCTGAAGTTCTTTGGAACCCTCGTGGGGTCTGGCGAGTACAACTTTCTCGAGCATATTTTCCCCCTGGAGCTCCGTCACCTCGTTCTCGGGAATATACACCACCTTGTCTCCGAGGTCCTCAAGGCGCCGCATGTTCATGGGCTCGGCTCGCGGCTCCTCGGTTCGAAAGATAAAGTAGATTTTCTCCGCGTATTCTCCCAGGAAATTAATACCCTTCACGGAGGAATCCCCTCCTCCCACCATAGCCACGGTCTTCCCGGTGAACAGCGGGCCGTCGCAAGTCACGCAGTAGTGCACCCCTTTCCCCGTGAATTCTTTCTCTCGGGGAAGGTTGAGACGGCGCCTCCTCGCCCCTATGGCTAAGATAACCGCGCGGCTATGCTCCTCTTTCCCGTCCTCAAAAAATACATTAAAACAGTTCTTGTCCTTTTCTATGCGGCTCACCATTCCCTCTCTCACTTCAGCCCCCACGCTCTCCGCGTGTTCCTTCATGTTCTTCACGAGCTCGTAGCCGTCTATCTCCTTGGACCCCGGCCAATTCTCAATGGTCCCTGCTGTGGCGGTTTCCCCCCCAAATTCTTTTCCTGCCACAAGCGCCTTGAGGGCGTAGCGCTGCGCGTAAAGGGCGGCCGCGAGGCCTGCGGCGCCAGAACCCACAATGATAACGTCGTAATGCATATTAGGGTAATAAAGAAGTATTCTCCAGGCCTCCCTCCTTCGCTTTATAGAATACGCCAAAAGCGATAAAGAGAATGCTCAAGTCCGCCATGGCGCTCGCAATAAGGAGGAACACGGGGGAAGGAACGGCTCCGATAAGATAGTTCACGAGGGCAGTTACGGCGAAGAGCGTCACGCCCACTCCTATAGTGAGGGCCCGTATGAACACGGAGGAGTTCTTCCTATTACGAATCCCATACAGAACAAAAAAGAATCCTGCAGAAAACATAGAAACGGTCAAAGCAATGCCCCCAATTGCAAAAGAGAGCGTGGTCCATAAGCTTGGGACGCGCACCCAGTAAGAAAAAGGTCCCCGCACCTCTTCCACAAGCGGGTCAAGGGACACGAGCCGGAGACCGAAAGAAAGAAGCATTGCAAGGGCGAGGAGGACTATTGTGATACGCTTCAGATGCTCCTTGTGAAGAAGCATCAGCGGGATTATCGCAAAGAAGAGAGCCGAGAGCGTGGCGACCGACACAGAGATTGCGTTGAGATAACCAAGCAAAATACCATTGCGGGAGAGTAGACCGGGGGCGGCAATAATAAGAAAGAAAATGCCGAGCGTGAGGAAGGAGAAGAAAAAAAGGCGCACGGAACGATCTCCCGTCTCACGATAGGAACGCCCTAGACGCGCGGACGCAGCCAGACAAAGAAGGAAACTTATCAAATTCAGGGTAGAGACGATAGGCATAGGGAAAGCTTTTCTTATTTTCCTCTGTTTTGGCGATTCACGCAACCCTTTTATGCCCTGTCGCGTATATCGGTCACCAGGGTTACGTCTGCCATATCCCGTACCACGCGGCCGGGTGTTGCGGCAAGCTCTCCGTCTTCGGCGAGAACTCTCTCAAGAGCCCCGCGCTTTTCTTCTCCCACAAGGAAGACGAGCGAGCGCGCAATGGCACGAAGAAAGGGAAGGGTAACGGTCGCGCGTTCGGGATACAAATTTTTCTCTCCTGCATTGTATCCTACCACCCATCGCTCCTTTTGCTCAAACAATCTCCGGAACTTCTCGGGGTCTTCAGGGTACGGCATAATGCCGGCCGTATGCCCATCCCGTCCAATGCCGATGGTAGCGAGTATAATTCCATTTGGATTCCGCTCGCGCCACACGCGCAACTCCCGCTCAAAGCGAAGGACAAGGGCCTCCTGCGTTTCTCCTTCCCGCACTCTCGTGTCAATAAAGGCGGCGCCTCGCTGCGTTGCTTCTCTAAAAAAATAGGTGGCCGCAATCTGCGCAAAATTGTTTTCTTTCTCCTTTTGACTGTACCGCTCATCGAGCGCGCCAACAGTCACATGCGGACCAAAGTATTCATGGGAAGTTTTCTCTAAAATAGCGAGGGAAGACCCTCCGGATAAAAGCAGGAGGACCGGCCGGTTTTGGTACTGCTCGAGTTCAAAATTGAGTAGACCCGCAGCATCCTCCACCGCTGCCTCCCTGCTTTGTACCTTCCTTACCTCCATACCCTAATTTTTACGATCGTAAAAATTACGTTATGCCGGAATTTCCTCAATAATAAACAAACGAACGTACGTCCATAAATCATACTCGCGAATCGCTTCTTCTGTTTCATACTCTACCTTCTTTTTTGAAACCCATACACTCTTTTGAAACTCCTGGTATCCAAGGGACACGAGAACGCTGCGAAAAATATCTCTCATCTTCCGCTGTTTCTCCGGCAAGTCATACATTACCATCACCATTTTTCCATCATTCCGTTTTTGGCTTTCCGTAAGCTTCCAGCGAATACGAAGCGCTTCTTCCCTGCCCTTTACGGTGAGCAGAACACCCTCTCCCTGAACTTTTATCACTCCCCTCCGTTTCAAATCGTACACCAGCTTGCTGAATTGCTGGGTGGATCGGCGCTTCTCATATTTACGGCGGAGTTGCCGCAACTCCGGATTCATTGCCTCGCGCATCCCCCTGGGCACAAGAGTCCGGTGAAAATCGTTCAATCCCTCCATCGCCCGATAGACATCCCATAAAAATTGTTCAGTAAAAGGAAACTTCATTTTAGGCGCTTTTACCTACAACCTTCCCATCTATTCTAATTTCTACGATCGTAAGAATTGAAATATACCATATCCACCCTACCCCTTATGGTACGTTTTGGTTTTACTACCTACTCCACGGGGATTGCCTTTATTAGCCAGATACCTCCGCCAAAATGGTTCTTTATTGCCATAAATAAGTCATCTATCTTTACCTTCCTTGGCTGTTTGTATTTTCTTCCTGGGTCAATCAGTGCAACGTGATTTGTGTTTATTTTTTCAATCAGGGACGCGTGACCCCATACGCCATCCTCGCTATACAACAGAGGATAATTGAAGCACGTCAGTAAGTCATTCCTCGTCTTTAACCCGTCCTCAATGAATTTTTTCAGGTGCCTGGGTGATTTAAAGTACTCAGCCGGATAGTATGTTTCGGTCAATGGCAAATTTCGCTTCTTGAAAAATTGTCCGAGAGAATACTTCTTCAGATGGATTCTCGTACCCCAACCAGATTTCGGTTTTTCGCCGCTGTGCGATCTGATTCCTAACGAATGCCGCTTCGCGCGTGGCAGTATCATACCCAAATCATAGCCGATTTCAGATTGAGTGGATACCGGCAGTTCTCTGCGTCGCAGAATCATCTGTATACTCGCGGGAACACAGCAGTATGGCCTTTGTGTTATATGTTTGTGCTTGATATTCCTGCCTCCCATGGCATTTCTTGGTTGTATTATTTCATCTGCGGGAATGAAAGTTAATTGATGCCCTCCGATTGAGACGCTCTACCCTAATTCTTACGATCGTAAGAATTAGGGCGGAAATCTTCTGTTCAGAGTATTCGCCTACTATACCGTATTTTCTACGATCGGAAAAATTGGGGTAGAAAGCTAACTCTTTTTCTTTGGGTTGATGTCGTGGCCCCCGAACATATGGCGCAGGAGCTGAAGCACCTTGCCTGTGTAGCTGGGCTTCTTGGAGGATTCCACCCGGAAACGGAAGGACCCCCTAATAACAGGCACGGGAATCTTCAACTTCTTTGCGGTTTCCGCGGTCCACTTCCCCTCTCCTCCGTATTCCACCTTCCCTGTTACCCCTTTAAGCTCCTGTCCATACCTTGCGAAACCCTTAAGGAGCCATTCTGTCAGCCGAGATTGGATAACACTTCCGTTGTTGTACACACGGGCCACCTGCTCCAGGTCCAGGGAAAAGGGGGATTTTCGCAGTAAGGTAAAGCCCTCTCCCATTGCCTGCATCATCCCGTACTCAATACCATTGTGTACCATCTTTACGAAGTGTCCGGCTCCCGACTCCCCCATGTAGCCGATGCTCTCTTTTCCCGTGAGAACCCGGAAAAGGGGCTCTGCCCGGCGGAATGCCTTTTTCTCTCCCCCCGCCATAAGGGCCGCCTTCCCTTGGCGCACACTTGCAGGCCCCCCTGATACCCCCACATCAAGGAACGAAATTCCCTTGCGCGCGAGCGTCTTCGCTCTCTTTTGCGAGTTCTCAAAAAAGGAGTTCCCTCCGTCTATGACGAGGTCTCCCTTACGAAGGACGCCTGCAAGTTGAAAGAGAACCTCGTCCACGGGCCTGCCCGCAGGCACCATTACCCAGATAATGCGGGACTTAGACAGGGAAGCTACAAGCTGCTCTATGGTTTTTGCCGTTCCCTTGCCGTTGATGTCGTAAGATACAACCTGCCAGCCATTTCTCCGGAGACGCAAGGCAAGAGCCCTACCCATTTTCCCCAGTCCAACGATTCCTATTTGTTTTCGCATAGCT
>JAHIUP010000021.1 GCA_018816925.1 Patescibacteria group bacterium | reverse complement strand
CTTCCCGCGGCACACTTCAGAGGAGGCCCCCTCAATACGAAAGGACACCTCCACGAAACTGCGTTCTGGAAGAGAAGCCACGGGATAGGAAACAGAGGTGAGGGCTATAACGGCTTGGGCGGTAGTAACTGAAGTAAACGCATTCTCCCCCTGTCCCTCCTGGTAGGCAAAGAATCCTTCTTCCGCCTGAAGCGAAAGCAAATGACTCACCAGATTATTCCCGTTCTTTTCCCAGGAAGCGGGGTCCTGCCCGAGCTTGGAGATGGCGGCTCCCACGAAGGCGTCCGAATTCGCATCCGAATCCGTTCCGTAAGGGCTCAAAGGATCGTAAGGGAATCCCCCGTCTTCGTTCTGCGCTGTCTTGAGATACGAGACCGCGTCCTGGATTGCCGCGTTCCCGCTTTCCATGCCTGCCTCCAAGAGCGCAATGACCCCGATGCTCGTGTCGTTGGTGTCGCTGGCTCCTCCCTTGTTCCAGGCCCATCCCCCGTCTTCGTTCTGGTTCTCTAAGAGAAAGGACACAGCTCCCGCCACTGCGGGGTCTCCCGTACCCACTCCAACGGCCCGCAAAGCAAGAACTGCCCACATGTCGTCGTTGAGGGTGTCCGGACTTTCGAACTGGCTCCCGTCAAAGAATCCCTTGAGGCGAGCCACCAGGTCCTCGTCTGGAAAACTGCGTGGGTCTTTGCCCGCTGCCGCCAGGGCGAGCACGTGCTTGCTCACGTCGTTCGCGGTTTCCAAGCCCGAGGAATCCTTGAGGAACTCCGCATCCGGACTCTCTCCGGCAGCAGCCAAAGCCATAACAATCCAAGGAGAGGATTCCTGGGTCTTGAGATACGAAACCGCGCGCGAGGTCGCCTCCTGTGCCTCGCTCGCTCGCGTAGAGAAGGAAGCCGCTCCCAAGAGAAAAGGAACGAGAACTAGAATGAAAAGAAAAGGAAAGAATTTGGACATAGAAAAACTCCTCTGGAAGAGGAGGCAACCTAAGGTCCGCTGGAAGCGAATCTCAAGAAGAAGCCATCCCCGCCCGCGAGGGACACAACACTTCTAACGTATATACGCACATCCAGTCGATCGGGCTTATCCCTCAAGGGGAATTACCGTTCCGGGGGAGCGTGGGATTCTCACCCACTTCCTCTGGATAAACGCCTTGGAAACGAACCTTTATAGTTCCTAGGGTAGAAGAAGAACGGCAAGCAGTCAAGTATCCAGGGGTTGTATGCGTTACCCTTAGTTCTCCACAGGGGAAACAAGCTCTTTATAAAGGCGCAAATGGTCCAAAAGAAGACGCGGCATGAGAAAACTCTTGCGTACGCTCTCTTTTGCGGCAGTTCCCAGACGCGCCCTCGCCTCCTTGTCCGTGAGCATGTACTCAAGGGAGGCGGCAAGCTCTTCCACGCTCACCGCAATAAGGCCATTCTCTCCCCGAATAATCTGCTTTTGAATACCGGAGGCCGGCCCTCCCACGACCGCCTTCCCCTTCCACATAGCTTCCGTTGCGGTAAGACCGAATCCCTCGCGAATGGAGTTCTGCACCACCACATCGGCGGCATTCTGAACCATCATGGTAAATTCCCCAATGGAGGAACCCGCAAGAACTTCAGGATCAAAGAACAAGAAGATGTCCTTTTCTCCCTGGGCCATCACCTTCACGCGTTCGTACACCTTCGTCGCCTCCGGATTGTCCTTTGCCTCCTGGAATCCCACGAGGGCGAGTTTCGTGCCGGGGCAATTCTGGCGGGCAATACGGAATGCCTCCACCACTCCCGATGGGTTCTTCCAGATGTCAAAACGGGAAACCTGCACCACAAGAGAACCCTCCCGGGGAATCCCAAAAGGAACAAGAAAGGAACGCGCCTCCTCTTGGGGCACCATGCGCTGCTTTGCGGCCAATGGGTCGATGGCGGGCTGAAACACCCGGAACCTCTCTCGAGAAATGTGTGAATTCACGAACTCCTCGTTGCTGAACACTACCTGGTCGTATTCCTCCACAAAGGGCAGGACATGCCCCCACGCGCCCTTTTGGGGATTAACCGTATCAATATGTATGAAAAGAATACGAGGCAACTTATGGGAAAGGAAACGCGCCGCGGGCAGGGGCTGGGGGTCGTGCACGACGAGCACATCGTGGGGAATCTCATCTAGTTCGGCTGCCACCTGCTGTCCCACACGCTCATAGGTAGCCCACTCTTCTTGGTAAAACTCCGTGGGCTCCCCTTGCAGGGCATTGTGGAGACGGTTCGTAAAACCAAAGAACCCGGAGGGCGCTTGGGCGGGATCAAAAGCGTACCACTCGGCTTCCACTCCGAAGGCGCGAAGATAGGGAATCAAACTCTTGAGAATTTCTGCCACTCCCCCTCCCTGCGGCGTCGCATTAATATGCAGTACCCGCTTGCCGCGCAGGGACTTGGCGAGTTCCTCAATCTCCTTTGCGTGCTCCCCAGTCGCATAACCCAGCACTTCTTTAGAGGATACATTCTTAAGGTCTTCTACTTTTTGAAGCATTGAAAGTATGTTAGTTCTTTTCTGCTATATGCTCTATGGCGTACTGCACGGAACCATTCACCTTCTTGCCTGGATTGAATATATCATTTGGGTCAAACGCAAGCTTCGTTTCCCGAAAGAGCTTTTCTACTTCCGCCCCGTACATTGCTTTGAGAAAAGGAGTGCGTACGATGCCATCGTTGTGCTCGGCGGTCATGGAGCCGCGATAGCTGAACACGAGCTCATACACCTCTTGGGAAAGCTTAAATATGAGCTCGCGGTTCTCGCGATTCTCAAGATTCATTAAGGGAATGATATGAAAGTTTCCGTCTCCCGCGTGCCCGAATACGGTGTAGAGGAGCTGGGGATAGCGTTTCAAGATCTTCGTGAGCTTGGGGAGGAACTCTGGCAGGAACTCCGGCTTCACAATAACATCATCAATAAAGGGAGCTGTCCTCTTGCCCTTCACGTGCTTGCGCAGAAGATTGTAGCTTTCCCTTCTCACCGTAAAGTACTTCTTCACTTCCTTTTCGCTCTTCGTGAGGTGCGTCTGCAAGCTAAGGGACTCCAAAGCGTTCTCCGCGTCCCTTGCTTTTTCGCGCGCTTCCAGCTCGCTGTCTCCAGTGAATTCAGCTAGCAGAACGAACTTGGGAAGTCGGAACCCTCCCTTCAAGAACAAGAGAAACTCTGGAAGGAACTGCCAGGAAAGGGAAAACACGTTCCCCTTGAGGAGCCGCACGAAATCCGGCAGGTGCATAAGGGCAAACTTCAGTGTGTGGTCATCGTACGCTTCAAAGCTTTCCGGCTCATACTGCATCACGCGCTCCACCACTTCAGCTAATTTGCCAATATCCCGGAGGAAAAGCACCAAAAGGGCGGAGTGCGCTGCTGGGCGCACGAGACGAAAGGTAATTTCAGTAATAATACCCAAGGTTCCTTGGGAACCGCAGAAAAGCTGGGTCAGGTCAAACGTGGGCTTGCGCCAAATATTCCAGAGCGCGTAGCCCGCCGAATTCTTGGAGACATCGGGCTTAGCTTGCGAGAGTATCTCATGGTTCTCGCTTATCATCTTATACATCTTCCCGTAGAGGTCTCCCTCGAATCCTGGAGAAGCAAGCTTCTCTTTGAGCTTCTCTCCTTGAAGAGGTTCCACGACATACTCGTTGCCGTCTGCCAGCACCGCTTTGAGCCGCAATATGTAGTCCTCGGTCTTGCCGTACTTAAGGGTTTTCTCGCCTGCAGAATTATTCGCCGCCATACCGCCCACCGTGCAGGTTTCCCAAGAAGCTGGGAACGAAGGGAGGAGAAGTCCCTTCTTGAGTGTTTCCTTTTCAAAGTCCCGGTAGAACATGCCCGGCTCCACCACCGCATACCCTTCCCCCAATTCCTTGAGTTTCGTGAAGTGCCTGGACATATCCACGATAATGCTCTCTCCCAAAGCCCCGCCAGACATATCCGTACCCCCTGACCTGCAAGTCAAAGAAAGGCGCTCTTCGGGGTGCGCCTTCACAAACTTCACGAGCTTGGAGAGGTCTTCTACATTCTTGGGGAATACCACGAGGCGCGGCATTACCTCAAACAAGCTCGTATCGCGGCTGTACTTCTTTCTCGTGTCCAGGTCGTCTTGCACCTCACCCATGAGAAACGCCTGCAGTTCTTTCGTAAGATTCATGTTAGCCATTATACCCTCATCCCATCAAGAGCTCCAGAGTGAAAAATACTAAGGCGCGGGTCGTAGGAAAGCAGGCCCCTTGAAAAACTTTCGGCCTAGGTACTTGACAACAAAATGAAATGAAAGAACTCTCAAGAGTTACTCCGGGGGTTCTTTTTTCTTAGACCGTATACACGCGGAGCAGTTCGTTGTACTTTCCCATACGCTCTCCAGCTGGAGCTCCCAGCTTCACCCCGTCCGCTCCGCATGCCCTCGCAAGATGGACGATAAACTGGTCGCTCGTCTCCCCTGAACGATGAGATACGATAACCTTCATGCCCTGTTTCCTTGCTTCCTCCAGCGCCTCGCAGGTCTCGGTCACCGTTCCCACCTGGTTTGGCTTGATAATCACGCCGTTCACGAGGCCCCGCGCATTCCGTATTTCTTCTGCGTGTGTGGCGGTAAGGTCGTCTCCCACAACCCACATGCTCTTCCCCGCTTTCTTTAGAAACGCGCGAAACGCCTCCCTGTCCTGTTCCGCGAAAGGATCTTCCACAGAGAAAAGCAGGGGAACGTTCTCTGCCGCATGAAGATAAAACTCATGCAGCTCCTGACTGGTTCTCAAGGCACCATCAAAGGAATAACGTCCCTTGCGGAAGAATTGGGAGGCGGCGGCATCCAATGCGAGGGAAAATGTACGCCCAAGCCCTTTTTCCTCCACAATCCTCTGCAGGAGCTCAAGCGGCTCAAGATTATTCGAGAAATCCAGGGCATACCCCCCTTCGTCCCCGCGAGGGAGCAGGGTAACCCTCCGCTCCTTTTTCAAAAGGGCTCCCAATTCCCGATACAGCGAAATAAGCTGGCGCACCGCTCCGAGGAGATCTCCGGAAGGATCCGCGACAAACATGTACTCCTGCAGGTCGAGATTTGAACGAGCGTGCGCTCCCCCATTAATAACATTGGAAAAAAGGAGAGGAAGAGGCGCCTTCACCTTGGGGAAAAACTCTTCGGAGAGCAATTCCCAGGGTTCTTGGTTTTTTTCAAAAGCAAGCGCGCGGGCGGCCGCAATAGACAAACCCAAGGCGACATTCCCCCCTATCTTTTCTTTCCTGGAACTGGAATCCAGCGCGAGAAGCGCCAGGTCAAATTCCCGAAGAGAACAAAACTCCTTTCCTCGGAGCTTTTCCTGCACCTTCTCTGCTGATTTCTTAGCCGCGGCTGGAGTGAATACAGACGCCTCCCCTGTTCCTCTGCTGGCGCCTGAAGGAATCTTGGCGCTGAATATCCTCTTAGCCCTGAAAACAACCTCAATAGTTTCTTTCCCTCTGGAGTCAAATACCGGACGTACTCCAATCTTTTGCACCTTCATGCTAGGAAACGAGATTTATTGGCTTTCCTTCCACAAATCCCTGGATGTTCCGCAATGTGGTTTCCACAATGCATTCCAGGGCTTCCTGCGAGTTAAAGGCATTATGCGGAGTGATGAGCACGTTGGGCATACGTATAAGCCGGTGATTCTCCAAAAGAACCCTGAAGTCCTGCGCCGAGGCATCGGGTCGGGAAAGCAGCTCGAGTTCTTCTTTCAGGTCTCCTTCTTCTTCAAGCACGTCAAGGGCGACACCCGCAAGTTGTCCGCTTAGAAGCTGTTCACATAGGGCCTCGGTCTCCACAAGACCTCCGCGCGCGGTATTCACGAGATAAGCCCCGTGCTTTATAGTCCTCATGTTCTTTTTATTGAGAAGATGGCGCGTGCTGTCCAGAAGAGGGGCGTGGAGGGTTATAATATCGGAGGTGGAGAGGAGTTCTTCCAGTTCCACATAGGTAAGCCCAGTTTCTTTTGCGAACTCCGCGTCCGGATGAGGATCAGTCCCTATAAGACGCATCTCAAAACCCTTCGCAATGCGGGCCACCCGCTTACCAATCTTGCCCAGGCCCACTATGCCAAGGGTCTTACCCTCCACATCCGTGCCTCGCAATCCTTTAAATGTGAACTCCCCCGTTTCCTTAATGCGGTCCACTGCCTGGTAAATCTTGCGGGTCAAACTCAAGATGAGACCCCAGGTATATTCCGCAACCGTGTTTTCCCCGTAGGCGGGAACCCTGCTCACGAGAATACCGCGCTCCCTGCAGGCCTCTATATCTATGTGGTCAAACCCCATGGACCTTACGGCAACAAGTTTAAGTTTCGGGAATTGATCAAGTACCTTTTTGCTCAAGGAAGAACCCACGAACACGGAGATAATCTCTACATTGGCGTCGCCGGGAACATGCGACTCGTCAAGCGCCTCTTCGGAAAAAGAAAGTTCATGCGCGGAAAGCGCCTCTTGCACAAGGGGTTTCGCCCATTCGCCAAGCTCAAAAAATGCAATCTTCATCCCCACACTAATTAAGGTTTATACTTGCTCGTAATTTTAACATCGTACCTTGCAAAAAATATACATAGAACATAATTCAGAGCTTTATTAGTGTGGGGATTCATTTGGGACGGTGGGTGGCTTCTGCCGCCGCTATGCGTTTTATCGCGGGAAGCACGGAGTCGGGATTAAGGGAAATACTCTCAATTCCCTGCTCCACGAGAAAGTCGTTCATTTCAGGGTAGTCGGAGGGCGCCTGTCCGCAAATGCCGCTGTACTTTCCCTTCTCCCTGCACGAGCGAATTACTCTCGCGAGCATATTCTTCACGGTAGCATCGGTCTCATTTCCTATGCCGGCGACCCGGGCAGAATCCCGGTCAATGCCCAAGGCAAGCTGGGTAAGGTCATTTGACCCTATGGACATGCCGTCAAACAACTCCAAAAACTCTTCTACCCGCTCCACATTTGAGGGAATCTCACACATTACGTAACAGCGGAACTCTGCATCCTTTTCCTTGGAGAGACCATGCTCCGCCATGATGGCAAGCACCTTCCTCCCTTCCTCGGGAGTGCGACAGAAAGGCACCATGGGAATAACGTTTTTCAGGCCTCTCTCTTCCCTGACCCCCCTCATTGCCTCGCATTCCAAGGCGAAGGCCTCACGGAATTTTTCATCATAATACCTGGACGCTCCCCTCCATCCAAGCATGGGGTTCTCTTCCTGGGGCTCGTAGCGTTTTCCTCCCAAAAGCTGGCGGTACTCGTTCGTCTTGAAATCAGAGAAACGCACCACCACTGGGTGGGGCCAGAATGCGGCTCCAATCTTCGCTATCCCGGAAATGAGGGTGTCCACGTAGAACTGCGCCTTGTCTTCGTATCCTGCCGTGCGCCGTTCTATCTCTCTTGCCAGGCGCGCCGCTCCCCTCTCTTTCTTGAGACGGGGATACTCAAGAAGCGCTTGAGGATGAATGCCCACGCTGGAAGCGATAATAAACTCAATGCGTCCAAGCCCCACTCCCTTCACGGGAAGATGGGCTTTGGCGAACGCCTCATCGGGCGACCCAATATTCACCATTAGGTGCGTACGGAGTTCGGGAAGAACATCTATTCGGTGCTCCTGCACCTCAAAGGGCACCGCTCCCTTATACACGAATCCCGTCTTGCCCGAAGAGCAATCCACTGTCACCAGCTGGCCCGTTTTCAACACCTTCGTTCCCTTGTCCGTCCCCACTATAGAAGAAATGCCGAGTTCCCTGGAAACTATTGCGGCGTGACTCGTTCTTCCGCCTTTATCCGTGACGATTGCCTGGGCAATTTTCATAATCGGTTCCCAGTCAGGGTCCGTTGATTCCGTCACGAGCACCTCTCCTTTCCGAAACAGAGAAATGTTCTTGGCGCTCCGGATAACACGGACCTTGCCCTGGGCAATCTTCGTACCCACCGCAATTCCCTCAAGAAGCGTCTCTCCCTTTTCTTTCATACGAAATTCTTGAAAGACGTTCTTCTCTTTGGTCGCGTGCACGGTCTCTGGACGGGCCTGCACCACGAAAAGTTCTCCCGTCCTCCCATCCTTCGCCCATTCAATGTCCATGGCCCGCATCTTGCCGCGAATCTTGAAAAAATGCTCCTCAATGTACACCGCCCACTTCGCAAGCTGAAGCACCTCCTCATCCGTAAGGGAGAACTTCTTGCGTTCCCGAGAAGGAACCCGCACCGTCTTCGTGCCTTTCTTGCCATACACCATCTTCAAGGCCTTTTCCCCTAAGGTCTTCTCAAGCACGGCATGGAATCCTTCTCGAAGGGTGGGCTTAAACACCACGAACTCGTCGGGAGTCACCCTTCCCTGCACTACCATTTCCCCTAATCCGTAGGAACTGTTGAGGAGAATTACATTTTCAAACCCCGTCTCCGTGTCCACCGTGAACAACACCCCGCTGGAAGCCAAGTCGGAACGCACCATCTCCTGCACCCCCACGGAAAGCGCCACATCAAAATGGGAGAATCCCTTGTCTTCCCGATACGAAATTGCCCGATTCGTGAACAGGGAAGCAATTGCCTTCCTAACGGAAAGAAGTACATCCTCTGTTCCTTTCACGTTCAGGTAGGTTTCCTGCTGGCCCGCAAAAGAAGCGGTCGGAAGATCCTCTGCCGTGGCGGAAGAACGCACCGCTACCCCTTTTGAGACCCCCAGCTTCTCGTACGCCTTCCTAATATCTTCTTTGAGGTCTTCGGGGAGCTCAACTGACAAGATAAGCTTGCGCACGGCGGCCCCGCGTTTTTGAAGATCCCTGATATTATGGGTATCCACGCCTTCCAGCGCTTCCCGTATTCCCTTTTTCAGGCCCGTCTCTTCCAGAAAATGCCAGTAGGCCTTGGCTGTTACCGCAAACCCGTTAGGTACCCGCACGCCCAGTTTCGTAAGAGAGGAATACATCTCCCCGAGGGCTGCGTTCTTTCCCCCCACAAGCGGAACATCGCGAATAGCGAGGTCCGCGAACCAAATAATGAATTGTTCTTTATCCATGAAGGCCAATAATTAAATCTGAAACATTAGAACCCGTGGGACCCATGAACACCAGGTCTCCCGTCTCCTCAAAAAATTCAAAGGACCTATTCTGCTCAAGGTACTCCTGCGCTTTTATTCCTTTCTCCTTTGCCTTCTCCCTTGTCATTGTATCACAAAGAGCTCCCGCCGCCTCCGTGTTGTCCAAACCGTCGGAAGCAAAAGAGAACACAAGCTCTCCTTCCCCAAGAAATCTCAACGCGGAAAGCCCCAGCGCCAAGTTCCTTCCGCCCTTTCCCGGATGGCGCACCCTCACGGTTGTTTCCCCTCCGTACAGCAAAACAAAGAGGGCGCCTTCCTTAAGCTTTTTTGCAATTACCTCTCCCACCTCTTCTGCGTCCCCTGTAAGTTCCGCGGTCTCAACGCTCGGGGAGAATCCCAATTCTTCCGCCTTTTCTTTCATTGCCTGGAGGGCAGTTTCGTTGGAAAGAAAGAGAATGTTCTCCACGTTCCGAAAATGCTTCTCTTCCTTTGGGGTCTCCAAGAGCGGTATCTCGGAAAGTCCGCACTTTGCCTGCACATCATAACGCTCCAGAATCTTTTGGGCGTCTTCCATTGTACTGGAATCCTTGAAAGTGGGGCCGGAAGCCACAAAGTCAAGATTGTTTCCTGGCACATCGGAGAACACAAGGGAAAGAACTCTTGCGGGATACGCGTATTTGGCAAGGTGGCCTCCCCGCGCAAGGGAGAGGTGCTTGCGAATCGCATTAATCTCCTGAATGGCAGCTCCCGCGTCAAACAGACACTTAAGGATTGCCCCTTCCTCAAGACAAGTAAGGGTTTCTGACTGAAACAGAAAAGTAGACCCTCCACCCGAAACCAAGAACAGCACAAGGTCTCGTTCCGTGGCGCGCTCGAGGAGCTCAATAATCTCTGCCGTCGCTTTCCTGTTGCGCTCCGTAGGCAAAGGATGGTCTCCTTGCAAGGCCCTCATGCGCTTGAGCTTCCCGGCTCTCTTGTCGAGCACGATGCCGTCGGCAATCTTCTCACCGAGGATATCTTCCAGGGCGCCGGCAGCTGCAAGGGCGCATTTCCCCACCCCCACCACAAAGAGACGCTCCACTCCTTGTAAAGAATACTCACGCTCTTTAATAAAAAGAGCGTTCCCTTCCAAGCGAATCAGGTTTTTCACCACCGAAGGGGTGTCTATCGCCTGAAGGCCCGCTTCCGCGATTTCCAAGGCCGCCTTGCGAAGTTCGGTGCGAGCGACCTGTTGAAAATTCTGTATCTTATTCATATCATCCCATTATACACCCTTTCTTTATCCGGAGAATCTACAGAAACGCCATCTCTTAAACTGATCCTTAAAGAAACGGTGCCGAGGATACCGCTTCTTAAGGATTCTTGCCACCGCGTCCTTTTGGGAAGGGTCCAGTTCCATGTATAACACACCCCCGGGTTTCAAGAAACACGTGGCCTGCTCCAAAAAGGGACGAATGACTTCCATGCCCTCTTTCCCCGCGAATACGGCTCGCCTCGGCTCCCATTTCCTCACGGATTCCTCCACCTTTTCCGGGTACTCCTCTCCCGCGTATGGAGGATTCGCGAGTATAAAGTCGTACTTTCCTTTAACGGCAGAGAAGATATTGGAGGAGAGAACCCGAAAACGGCCTGGAGCAATGTTGTTTTCCTTCAGGTTCCTACGAATCTGGCGGAGTTCGTTCTTCCCCTTCTCCGCAAAGTCCACGTGGGCCGAGGGCACGCGCGTGAGCACCGCAATTCCCACGCACCCCGAGCCCGCGAACATATCCAATACTTGTATCTTGTGTCTTGTAGCTGGTAGCTGGTAAGAGGCGAGGCGTTGCGCTTCCAAACAAACTCTCGGAGGCATTTTGGCATGGTCTCGAGCGGAGCGAGAGCAAAATGCCGAGAGCGTAGCCCCCGAGCG
>JAHIUP010000020.1 GCA_018816925.1 Patescibacteria group bacterium | reverse complement strand
CCAATGATAAATATAATCTGGAGGAACGAACCGCAAAATTTGGAGAAGAGATCATAAAGTTGTGCAGGGATTTGTAAAAAAGAATCCAGAGAATCTAAACACTTTTTACGAATGTTAGTGATAGCTGTTCCAGAAATGGCAGACAGAGCGAGAAAACTCTGGGTTGAAGCAAAAGAGTTAAACCTGATTTTCAACTCGATATACAAGAAGGTTAAGAAGAATTAGAAATTGGTGTTTGCTTAGAATTTAGGTTAATTAGAATAATTAGGTCAATTTAAAATGATGGTCGTAGAGAAAAATGTTGTAAAAAAGGAAGATGCTCGCTATCCCTCGTTGCTGAGAGATATTTCTGATGCGCCAAAGCAGTTGTATTATAAGGGGGAATGGCGGCCCGAGCTTTTTGAACAATGTTTGGCGGTGGTGGGAGCGCGCCGAATGACGAGCTACGGCAAAAAGGTAACGGAGCAGATTGCCGGAGAAGTTGCGGCCGCGGGCATCACGATTGTGTCTGGATTTATGTACGGTATTGATGAAACGGCCCACCGGGCAGCGGTGCGGGCCGGAGGAAAAACGATTGCCGTGATGCCCTGCGGCATTAATATCATCCACCCGGAATACCAGGCGGATTTGTACCGCGAGATTACGGAAACCGGAGGACTTATTCTTTCGGAGTTTGCGGGCAATTTTCCTCCCGCAACCTGGACCTATCCGAAGAGGAACCGTATTGTTGCGGGGCTTTCTCAAGCAACTCTCGTGGTAGAGGCGGGAGAAAGAAGTGGAGCTCTCATTACGGCCGGATTCGTGAGGAAATACGGGAGAAAACTCTTTGTGGTGCCAGGTCCCATTACGAGTCCTGTTTCGCGGGGCATTACCCAATTATTAAAGGGAGGAGCTGAAGTTGCAAGCTGTGCACGGGATATTCTTGATTCGTACGGATTGCCCTCGGCCCAAGTAGTTGCCGCGCCCAACCCCCATGCTTTGCATTCAGATAGGGGGAATCTTGAAGGGAATATTGTGAGGGAGCTTGCGCGGGAACCTTTGCGCATAGACGAGCTCGCCCGGCTCCTTGGGGCGCCCGTTGAACTGCTTGGAACAACGTTATCCCTTATGGAGTTGGCGGGAGCAGTTTTTGAGGAACAGGGGAAATATTATGCTCACTAAAGTTTTTTCGGTGGCGAATTCAGGAATGGATGCGATAGGCATAGATGTGGAGGTGAATGTTTCAAACAGGGGACTTCCTGGATTTGATATTGTTGGTTTGGCTACCAAGGCAGTGGATGAAAGCAGGGAACGAGTGAGAGCGGCGATCGCCAATTCCAAGATGGAGTTTCCCCAGCGGAAGATAACCGTGAATCTTGCCCCTGCTGATTTCCCCAAAGAGGGTTCTTCGTACGATTTCCCTATTGCGGTTGGAATTTTGGCTTCTACCGCGGGATTTTCTGTTCCCGAGAAGAGCGTGTTTTCCGGGGAACTCTCGCTTGACGGTGGGCTTCGGCATACGAGGGGCGCCCTCTTGATTGCGCTGTACGCAAAAGAGCGCGGTTTCCAAAACGTATTTGTGCCCGCAGAGTCGGCGAACGAGGCCGCAATCGTACAGGGAATTAAGGTATACGGATTTGAGTGTTTAGAGCAGGCGCTTGCGTTTCTATTGGGAAGGGAGAGTGTTCTTCCTACGCGCAGGAGTAAGGAACGGGGGCGGCGCGGGGAGGATGCGGAATTTGATATGTCGGAAATTCTCGGTCAGGAGCTTGCGAAACGCGCGGCGGAAATTGCGGCGGCTGGCGGCCATAATATGTTGATGGTCGGCACGCCCGGCGCCGGGAAAACAATGCTTGCCCGGGCCCTCCCTGGCATTCTTCCTCCATTGAATGATGAGGAATCGCTTGAGGTAACAAAGCTTTATTCCGTGTCGGGAAACATTCCTCCGGAGGGCGCGCTTATTACGGCCCGTCCCTTCCGCGCGCCCCACCATACCATATCGCAGATAGGCCTAATCGGTGGAGGGCAAAGGCCCCGTCCCGGGGAGATAAGTTTGGCTCATCGGGGAGTGCTCTTTCTTGACGAGCTCAACGAATTTCCCCGTTCCGTACTTGAGGCCCTGCGCCAACCAATGGAAGACGGCCATCTCACAATTTCCAGAAGCATGGAACGGGTATGGTACCCGGCGCGTTTCATGCTCGCGGCTTCCGCGAATCCCTGTCCCTGCGGATATCTTGGGTCTTCCAGGAGGGCATGCGCGTGCACGCCGCGGGAAGTGAGAAATTATCGCAAGCGCGTCTCCGGTCCCCTCCTTGACCGCGTTGACTTGCATGTTGAGGTACCGGAGGTTGACGTGGAAAAGTTTGCTGGAAACCAGAGCGCCGCAAAAAACGCAGAGCCCTCGTCAGCCGTTCGTGAGCGCGTCGCGATGGCCAGGGAGATTCAGGCACAGAGGTTTGGGGGAGAGAAGATTTTTACGAACGCGGAAATGAAAAACGCGCACCTGAAACAGCATGCGCGCCTTACGCAAGAGGGAGAACGGATTTTGGCGAGGGCGGCCAGCCGCTATCAATTTTCCGCCCGCGCCTATGTCAAAACAATAAAGATCGCGCGTACTATCGCGGATTTGGGAGAGTCGGAAGCTATACAGGTTTCCCATGTGGCAGAGGCCTTGCAGTTTCGCCCAAAAACATACGAACCGGAATAATGTAATGAGATTAGGGTGTGGATAACTTAGTCGGAATAAGGAGGAGAAAATTGCGCGTTGGTATATAATATATATAGAGGTATGGTAGAGAGTACGACGGTGCTTGGGAAACAGGGCGAGGAGCTCGCAAGAAGGTATTTAGAGGGGAAAGGGTACAGGATTCGGGAGCAGAATTACAGAACGAAACGAGCAGAGATTGATCTTATCGCAGAACATGGCCGTACCCTCGTTTTTGTGGAAGTGCGTACCAAGAGCAACGAACGGTTTGGAAGCCCAGAAGAAACGCTTACCAATGAGAAGAGAAGGCGGATGTTGCGCAACGCGCAGGCCTATGTATCGCGAACCCGACACAAAGAGGCATATCGTATTGACGCCGTCTGCGTGATACTGGGTCCTCGGGATGACATACGGCGCATTACCCATTATGAAAATATCGTTCCATAAGATGAAATTAGGTTTGGCTTCGGCAGTATAATAAAGTCGCTTTTTTTCTATCTCTATTTTTCTATGGCTACTCCGATAAAAAAAGAAACCATTCTTCCGCCCGCTCCTTCCAGGAACCTCTTTGAAGAGATTTCCAGATGGAGCTTGTACCTCTTGGTGTTTCTTGTTCCACTTTGGTTCCTTCCATTCACCCAGAACATTCTGGATTACCAGAAGCAGGCCCTTCTGTTTGTGCTCGTGTTCGTGGGGGTTCTTGCTTGGGGAGCGAAGGTCTTGAGTAAACGCGAGCTCAATGTGCGCTTTACCTGGATTCACCTACCAGTTGCCTTGCTCGTGGTGGTAACGGGCATCTCCACGTTTTTCTCTTCGTGGCGTTACGTAAGCTTCTGGGGATGGCCCCTGGAAGCGGGAGATGGATTTCTTTCCATTCTCCTTCTTGCGCTGTTCGCTTTCCTTCTCACGCAAGTTCTCTCAAATGCAAAAGAGCTTTTTTGGCTCATG
>JAHIUP010000019.1 GCA_018816925.1 Patescibacteria group bacterium | reverse complement strand
TGTTCGTGGGGGTTCTTGCCTGGGGAGCGAAGGTCTTGAGTAAACGCGAGCTCAATGTGCGCTTTACCTGGATTCACCTACCCATTGCCTTGCTCGTGGTGGTAACGGGCATCTCCACGTTTTTCTCTTCGTGGCGCTACGTAAGCTTCTGGGGATGGCCCCTGGAAGCGGGAGATGGATTTCTTTCCATTCTCCTTCTTGCGCTGTTCGCTTTCCTTCTCACGCAAGTTCTCTCAAATGCAAAAGAGCTTTTTTGGCTCATGGTTCTTCTTGGGGGAGCGGTGGCTCTTACGGGAGCCGTAGCTCTCTTGCAACTTTACCGGGTATTCTCGTTGCCCTTCGGAGCCAACTTTACAATGATGGGAACTCCCAACGATGTCGCGGTGGCGGCAGCCGCCTTGTTCCCGTTGGCGGCGGCGCTCTCTCTTGCCGTGGCGAAGCCCTTGCTCCGGGCAATCCTTTGGGGCATAGGAGGGCTCCTCGCAGCCGTGGTGCTCTTAGTGAATTTTACCACTGCTTGGATCGTCTTTGGCATAGGGGTGCTCTTTATGCTTGTATTTGGAGTGGTAGCGCTCCGAGAGCGCAAGGACTTTACCTGGACCTTTGTTCTCATAGGGCTTCTTGCCGTTACCCTGTTCTTTTTGATGTTTTCTTCCTTTTCTCTCCCGGGTTCCCCCCGCACTTCCGTTGAGCTTCCTTCAGAACTCCCCCTTGTTTTCCAGTATCAGGAGATTGAGATGCCATTGCTCCTTGGAGTCCTCCAGGAGAGTCCCGTGTTCGGGTATGGACCCGCAACCTTCCAGCTTGCGTACGCAAAATACCACTCTCAAGACCTCAACCAGACCATATTCTGGGGGCAGAGGTTCTCTTCGGGAGTGGGAGAGGTGGCGGATTGGCTTGTAACCAATGGGGTGCTTGGGGTACTTGCCCTCCTCGCTCTCTTTGGGGTGGCTCTCGGAAGGGGAGGGTACGCGCTTTTGAGGCAGCAATTTGAGAGTCCCCTTGGAACTTTTGCCCTGGGGGCGTACGCTTCCCTCGCCGCCCTTATTGCCGCCGCCTTCCTATATCCGGAGAACCTTACGCTTTCCTTTTTGCTATGGACGCTCCTTGGAATGCTCGGCTGGATTATTGGGAAGGAGACAAAGAGCATCTCCCTTGCCCCGCCTTCTTTTGTTGCCCTGGGCGCCGCCTTCCTGTTTTCTCTCGTTCTTGTATTTGGTCTTGGACTTTTCTTTACAGGGGCGAAAACGTACGCCGCGGAATTGCGCTATGCGCAGGGTATGCTGGCTGTTCAGCGGGGAGATATAGATGAGTCAATTCGGAAACTTACATCGGCTACCAATTTGAGTCCTTCCGTGGACTTGTACTGGCGCCAGCTTTCCCAGGTATTCCTTGCCAAAGCCAGAAGTATTGCGCAGGAGGGGGGATCGCCCGAAGAGCGAGCACTTCTGCAGAGGAACGTTATCCAAGCGGCGCTTGCTTCCACGAAGCGGGCCGTGGATGCAGCTCCCTTGAACGTGGCGAATTGGAACGTACGGGGATTTGTGTATCGGAATATGATGAATGTGGAGGGAGCAGCACGCTTTGCGAAAGAGGCCTATGAGGAGGCGGCGAAATTGGAGCCCGCCTCTCCCTATAGCTGGGCGGAACTCGGAAGGGTGTATGCCTTGGAGGCCCAGCTCCCAGAGAACCAGCAAGATAGCGCGAAGCAGGCGATCCTTTACGAAAAGGCGCTCGAGAATCTCCAAATGGCGCTGGAGCTGAAACGGGATTACGCGCCCGCGCATTACCTTATTGCTACCGTGTATAGTCAGCAGGGGAGGACGGAGGAGGAAGCGGCCCAGCTGGAGGAAGCGGCCGCCCTCAATCCATCAGACCCCGGTGTTGCATTTCAGCTGGGTACGACGTACTGGTTCGCAGGCAACATGGAACAGGCAAGACGGGCCTTTGAGCGGGCGCGGGCACTCAATCCACAGTATGCGAATGCCCGTTATATGCTTGGGCTTGCCTATGAACGTTTGGGCAGAACACGGGACGCGGTGCAGGAGTTTGAGGCGGTTTCTCTGTTAAACCCAGGGAATCAGGAAGTGCAGAGAATCCTTACGAATCTTAGGAGCGGTAGGACGGCTCTTGAAGGCATTACGCCTTCCCAGCCGCCTATTTCAGTAATGCCTCCAGAGGTTGCAGAATAAGAGAGGAAGGAAGCAAAAATAAAGGAGGGGATTAATCCCCTCCTTTATTTTAAGCTCTTAAGGAGTATCCGATACGTGCTCTTCTTTATCCGATACGCTACTATTTATTAGGCATTAGGCATAAACGCACTTTTTGTTTCTTTGGGGCAAATTGCGCGAAGGGCGCGGCATCTCGGATATGTTCTTTCTATACCTACTATACCTAATCTAGAAAATAACTCGCCAAAATTCTTCCTGGGGAGGTTTGGCGTTTTTTATGCGGAACATCATTGACACGTGTTTGTAATTGTTGGAAAATATAGTAATGATTTCTATCAGTATGTTGAGAGTTCAAATTCGGTGGAAGATTTTTTCCATTGCCCTGCTGGTTCTTATGGCGCATTTTGGTTTTGTTGGATTCTCGCAAGCCGCATTGGAAAGTTTGGGAGTGCCCGTACCAGGGGAAGCCGTTCCTTCAACTAATATGTGGGCCGCAGGAAATCTTCTCTATGGAGAATCCAACGGTCCGTTTTTTGTGTACAACACCGTAACTCAAAAAGTTATCTATTCTGGCAACGCGGATATTAATAACGTGCAACGGAATATAATGGTTGATAACGATGGAAATGCATATTTTGGGGTGAATACTAACCGGCTTGCAAAGTACAGTCCTGTTACAAATACCGTAAGAGTGTTGAGTCATATACTCCCCAACTTTCTTCGCGCGTCTACGAGAGAATCTTCCAGCGGATGGATATATGGCGCAACCGGACAAAATGCTCCTACCGATATTTTTCGGTACAACCCCAAGCAAGACATCTTCCAAACGCTCGGTTCTTCATGGGGCTACACGGCCCACATGGTGCTGGACCCCAATGAACGGTACGTATACTACATTCCTGACGCACACGGCGCTTCCTACTTGAAAGGCACTCCGGTCCTTCAGTACGACGTGGTGGCAAGAACGCACAAAGTCATTGCATTCTTAGACAACGTGTACCGCCCAAAGGGATACTATCTTGGTGGAAGTTATGCATTTGACATGGACGAGAAAGGCAATCTGTACATTAATATGAACGCCGACAAGGTGGGATTCGACGGAAACCTAGACGGCTTTGGCGTTCCGGTGATGGTGGTAGTGCATATTCCAGACAGCGAACGCTGTGTAGCTGTGGCTTGCCCCAAAACCCCTTGGGCACAATTTAGGGATGTTGCTTCTGAAGTTGACATAGATGGATCTCCCGGATTGCCGTTATACAATTCATATATACATACGTCGTCATGGGGAGACGTTGATAACGATGGCTGGATA
>JAHIUP010000018.1 GCA_018816925.1 Patescibacteria group bacterium | reverse complement strand
TGCGCAAAATGATTTCCCAACTCAAACCCGCCTGAAAGGTGTCCAGCAGAAAGTACTCATAGAGTTTTGTATCTTCAAAACAGGGTCTCCCCCACTCTTTATCATGATACACTTTCATTTCCTGACTTCTCTCAGCCCATGAGCATCTTTTCTTATCCATATAGTATATGATTTAGCCCTATGATAAAGAGTTTCACTCCTTAGCAATTCCCCTGACACCCCTGCTTAAGACACCTTCGGTTTCTTACGTTGTTCGCTACGCTCACTCCTATTTTTCCACCACAGGGGAATTGCTCTTTCACCCCGTAGAGGAAAACAGCGATCCGCCAGCTGGCGGAGAGCGTTAGAAACCGTGGGTTTCTAAATATGTGGGCCGGGGCGAAAGGATTATCATGGTAGGCCGCCATTTCAGGATTTTTGTCGGCCCAGGGGCACCTATTCTTCATCGTCCGCATTTCCTGCAAAGAGTTCTTTGAAGCGTTCCCACAGGGATTGCCCCGCATCTTGGAGTTCTTCTTTTGCCGAGTCCTTGAGCTGTTCCTTTTCTTTTTCAAACTCCTCTTCTGCGGTATCCTTGCGCTCCTCAATGATGTTTCCGAGCCAGTTCAGTACAGGAGAGAATAGGAAATCCCAAACCTTCTGCAGGGTGGGCAGGAAGGTTTTGTTCCAGATATTCACCAGGGCCTGCGGAAGGCCTTTTGTTATTTTCTCAAGGAATCCCCTGCTCTCTTGCAGGGTATCTGGCACCTCGAGTGCTTCCTGGGCCTGTATGGGACTTAGGCAGAGAAAAAGGAGCAAGGGAAGAACAAGAATATATTTCATAATTTTGCTTTTGCTTCTTCTATTCGCTGGAATGTTTTTGTTCTTCCAAGGGCCTCTGCCACCTCAAAGGGACCCGCAGACGCCTCCCTTCCCGTGAGGGCTACCCGGAGGGGCCAGAGAAGGAATCCGCGGTCTTTTTCTTCCTCGGCTGCGGGGAGCAGGATTTTAGCAATTTCCTCTTTGTTCCAATCCTTTTCCTCTATACCGCCAAGCAACTCCCCTACTCTCTCGAGGGCCTGTTGCGTTTTGGCGGGAGGAGTTTCTTTCCAGCTAAGCAGTGTTGCTTCGTAAGAAAGTTTTTCTTGAAAGAAAAAGTCCGCGAGGTTTGTTATCTCTCCGAGTCGCTTAAGACGCTCCTGGTAGAGTGCCACAACGGAGCTAAGCTCTTTCTCCCCTATCTGTTTACCGGTGGCGACAACTCGGTACCGCCCTTTGGAGATTTCTTCCAGGAGGTTCGCTTGTTCCAGATAGGGCGCGCAGAGTTCGGCGAGTTCTCCTGTACTCTTCATACGGATGTATTGGCCGTTGAGCCAGTCGAGGCGCTTGAGATTGAGCACCGCACCCGCCTTCTGCACGCGCTTGAGGGAGAATTCCTTGAGGAGGTCGGAAAGCCGGAATATATCCCGTTCGTCTCCAGGATTCCAGCCCAGGAGAGCCAGGAAGTTTATGACGGCTTCCGGGAGGTATCCTTCCTTTCGAAAGCGCGTGAGCGAGTTGTCTCCGTGTCTCTTGCTTAGTTTAGTCCGGTCCTCGGCGAGCAGGAGCGGAAGGTGGGCATAGGCAACAGGAGGAAGCCCGAGCGCTTCTTGGAGGAGAATCTGTTTGGGGGTGTTCGGAAGGTGGTCCTCCCCTCGAATTACGTGGGTAATGGCCATGTCAAAGTCGTCCACAACCACGGAGAAGTTGTACAGGGGGGATTCGAGGTCTTTTGCGAGCACAAAATCCCCAAGGAGACCCGTGTCCATGGAGATTTTCCCACGAATGAGGTCATCGAAGACCAAGGTGCGGGATGGCGTGAGAAACCGTATAATGCTTGTTCTGCCCTCCGTTTCCTTGCGCTCCACCTCTTCTTTCGTGAGTTGTCGGCACTTTCCCGTGTAGCGCGGCGCCTCTCCCCTACTCTGCTGGTCCTGGCGCATCGCCTCTAGTTCTTCTTTGGCGCAGTAGCAGCGGTAGGCCTTATCCTTGGCGAGCAATTCCTCTAAGCGTTTCCGGTATCCTGCCGCGCGTTCTGACTGCCGGTAGGGGCCGTAGGGCCCTTCCCTATCCGGACCCTCGTCCCATTGAAGTCCAAGCCACCTAAGGTTTTCCAGGGCATCTTCTTCCCATTCGGGACGCGAACGCTCCCGGTCTGTATCCTCAATGCGCAACACGAACACCCCCTTGTTCGCTTTTGTGAACAGATAATTGAAGAGCGCAGTCCTCGCGTTTCCCATCTGGAAGGGTCCCGTGGGAGAAGGCGCAAACCTTGTTCTTACTCCTTTTGTAGTACTTCCCTTCTCTGCCATATATTCTTACTGTACCACAAAACCGCCCTTCGGTAAACTCAGGCCCTTCGGCCTCCTTGGCGATTATGGAGCGAGGAACTTCACCAGGTATTCCGCAATGGTTTTTGCTGCATTGGGCTTGGCAAATGCGGAGGCGGCTGTCTTCATGTGCTCCAGTTCTCGGGGGTTTGAGAGCACGTTCTTGAGTTTCTGCAAGAAGAAGTGCGGGGTAAGGTTGGGGGCCTCCAGTACGATGGCAGCTCCCGACTTTGCGTATTCGTAGGCATTCTGGAGCTGGTGGTCCTGGGCGGCTTCAGGAAGCGGAATAAGCACAGAGGGTTTGCCAAGGGCGGCAATCTCAAAGAGTACTCCTCCGCCAGCCCTGCTGCAGATGAGGTCGGCCGCGGCGTACGCATGGCGTAGGTCCTGTTCCCGGAGGAAGGCAATGGGGTGGTAGGAGGCGCGCATGGTTTTGTCTGTTACCGCCTCGGCCTCCCCCTTCACCCTTTTCAGGTCCCTGTTCCCGGTCTGGTGGATGAGTTCGAATTCCTTGAGCATTTCAGGGAACGTCCCGAGTATGAGCTCATTGATGCGTATAGCTCCCTGCGACCCCCCGAGCACGAGTAGAACGGGTTTTGTACCCTGCAGGGAGAAAAGTTCGGCTGCCCTCTCGCGGGAGCCCCCGAGCAGGTTCATCCGTATGGGGTTTCCCGTGACTAGGAGCTTGTTTTTTGGGAAGCCCTGCGTTCGGAGGAACGAAACAAACACTTTCTTGGCGAACCTGGCGGCCAAGAGATTTGCTTTGCCGGGCACGGAGTCCGATTCATGAAGGAATACGGGGATGCCAAGAATCCAGGCGGCAATCGTCACTGGTACGGCTCCATATCCCCCTTTACTGAACAAGAGGTCGGGAGCGCCGAAAAGGAAGAGGGAAAAGGCATGGAGAGTGCCTACGGGAATGCGGAAAAGGAAGTCCCAGAGCGTGAGGAATATGTCTCGGGGGTTCCAGGACCTCCGAAGCTTACCCGTTGCCACCCAATGTACCCTAATGCCCTCTTGGGAAAGGAGGTCCGCCGTGAATCTATCTCGGGGGCCGAGGTATACAAAGAAGGCGTCGGGAAACAATAGCTGGAGTTCCCGGGCCAAGGCAATAATAGGGAGTATGTGTCCTCCTGTTCCCCCGCCTGTGAATGCAATCTTCATACGGCCTGTTTGGATATAGTAAGCAAAATTCCCACTCCGAGCAATTCCGCGACAAGAGCGGAGCCCCCATAGGATATAAAGGGAAGGGGAATGCCAGTGAGCGGGAGGATTCCTGTGAGCGCTCCCATGTGCAGGAATGCCTGTACGATAATCCACGATGTGATACCGGCCGCCGCAATCTTGGCGAATGGGTCTTTCACGTGTCTCGCCACCCATAATCCGCGCCAGGCAAACAAGAGGAAAAGGGTGATGAGGAAAACAGCTCCCACAAACCCCATCTCTTCTGCGAATACCGCGAACACGGAGTCAGACATGGGTTCTGGAAGAAAGCCGAACTTCTGAAAACTTAGCCCCGTGCCCCACAGGCCTCCCGAGCCAATGCCGATGAGCGCCTGCTTTATTTGGTAGCCCTTGCCCAGAGGGTCCAGGGAGGGGTCGAGGAATACGGAAAGGCGGCTAAGCCGATAAGGGGAAAGTATGAGGAGGCCAAGGAAGGCGGCTGCTCCAGTGCCAAGGAAGATAGGGATATGCCATAAGGGAGTCCCGGATACAAAGTACATGGTGAGCGCCACAGCCCCTATTACCCCGAGCGTACTCATGTCGGGTTGCAAGAAGAGCAGAAGCGCAATGGCTCCCGAAACGATGCCAAAGGGAAGGAGCACGCCGAGGAATTGCTTCTGCAGGGTTCCTTTGGTGCGGGCGGAGAGCCAGAAGGCCGCATACAAGATGAACGTAATCTTGAGAAGCTCGGACGGTTGGAAAGAGAAGGGGCCTAGGAATATCCACCTGTGCGCGCCCCCCACGTCTTTCCCTATGCCAGGTACGAACACGAGCAGGAGCAGGGCCGCGGTAACCAAGAGCAAGGGGAAACTCCATCGTTTAAGAACCTCCAGGCGCAGGCTCAAGAGGAAGACGGCGGCAAGTATTCCGGGAAGGAATCCGAAAAGCAGTTGGTGGTTAAGGTAGAAAAAGCTGTTCCCGGTCTTCTGCAAGGAGAAGGAAGCGGATACGCTCGACAGCACAAGCACGCCCACGAACAGGAGCGTGAGCACGATTCCGAGAAGTGGGAGGTCGGGAATACCCCAGGAGAACCATCCTCTAAGTATTCTTGCCATAGGTTGCGGCGAGCGAGGCGAAGCGTTCCCCCCGTTCTCGGTAGTCGCGGAACATGCGGAAACTCGGAGATGCGGGAGAGAGGAGGCAGACCTTTCCTTGGGGAGTTGCGGCAAAGCATGCGGCCACCGCTTCCTCCATAGAATTTGCTTCCACCATGCAAGGGGGTTTTCTCCCCTGCCCTGTCGCCTCCCGCTCCACTAGCTCTCGTATTTTTCTGCCCGTGTCCGGGAACAGCACGAGGGTCGCTATCTTGTGTTCAAGGACTGCTTTGCTAAGGGGTTCAAAGGGAATTCCGCGGTCGGTTCCTCCAAGGATGAGAGTTCCTACTGTGCCCCGCAGGGCTTCCATGGCAGCCATCGTGGATTGGGGAATGGTGGACAGAGAATCATTCACGAACTCAATTCCCTTCCACTCCCCTATCCGTTCCAGACGATGCGGCAAGGGTTGGAAAGTTTGGATTGCTTCTTCAATGACCTGTGAGGAAATACCAAATAATTCTCCCACGAGAACTGCGGGAACCGGTGAGGCGATGAATTTCTCTTGGGGCCTTCGTTCTCCAGGGTCGTACCCCATCTTCTTTGCCTTGGAACGGCTGGCGATCTCGTTTACCTGAAAATCTTTCTCGTTGAAGAGAAGAATGTCGTTTGTTGTCTGGAATCGCGTAATGTTCTCTTTTGCCGCAGCATACTTCTCGAAGCTTTCGTGGTGGTCCAGGTGCTCTGGGTATAGGTTAAGGAACACGGCAATATGCGGACTTGTCTCTACGAGTTCCAGCTGGAAGCTTGAGAGCTCGTATACGAACAAGTCCTCTTTATTTGCTCTTTCTAGATAACTCAATACGGGTTCCCCGATGTTTCCTGCAAGATTCGTTTTTTTGCCTCCCGCCTTAAGTACCCGGTGTATGAGGGCAGAGGTCGTGCTTTTCCCTTTTGTGCCCGTCACCCCAATGATTGTGCCAGGATATTCGGAAAGAAAGAGTTCTGTCTGGGAAGTGAGAGTATGCTTTTCCCCGAGATAGGACTCCAGTACTTTCGTGGGTATTCCAGGGGATTTGAATACTACATCGTATTGCCGAATCGCTTCCAGGTACTTCTTCCCAAGGTGGAGTTCGGTGTCAGCAGGCAATTGTGCGAGCTCTTCTTTTTCGTCTGAAATGCCTATTTCAGCTTTGGGAAATGCAGAACGCAGGAAGGAGAACGTATCTCTTCCTTCTTTCCCGAATCCGAGCACGAGGAGGCGTTTCCCTTTGAGTTCTTTGAGCTGCATGTTCCCATGTTAGCACAAAAATGGAGAGCCGGGGAGGCAGTTTTCTGTAGAAACACAAAGGAAAGAGGAGGGAGAACCTCCTCTTTCAATTGATTGTCCGGACCTCAATTATCCTGGAATAGGGTCAATGATCCCTATGTGTGTCAGTGTGTTGAGGGAAAAGATGACGATTCCCTCTGCGATCACTTGTCGAGCACCTTCAGGGAATTTGATGTCCGTGATACGAGCACGCCCGAGCACGTCCTTTCTTCCTGGCTGTTTGAATTCCCGAACACTTCCGCGCTCCGGTATGAGGGTTAGGGTTCCGAACACTCCTGCTTCGCTGGGATCGGGATGCGCAATCCTAATCGCCACCTCACTTCGTTCCTCTGCGGCCAGAGAGAGTGTGGTAGTGTTTAGTTGGCAAAAAGGATCTTGAAACGCCATGGCTTCAAGGCGAAGCGTTCGCTTTCTATGAACTCTTATTGTCAAAATGCCCTCCTTTATTGAGCAATCCGTATGTGAATGATCTACTCTACTTCTAATTTACCAAGAAAAGACCGGATGTCAAGCGCGTACAGCAAGCTTGAGCGCCTTGGTAAACGAGGGAGGAAGCGCGTGGTTAGGGTTCCACGAGGAGAGTATGGCAGGAATGGTATCGGGCTTCTGGAGCATTGCAAGCGCCGCCTGGTGTTCTTGAATGGCGCCTACGCACTCGAAGGGCTTGAATCCTCTCTTTCCCGTGAGGCGTTCCAAGAGCGGCTGGAGGGATTCATCTTGAAGCATGTTCTTGGAGAATATCTTGAGGAGTTTTTCTTTTGGAAGAAAGGGAGCGAGCAGGAGGTACACGGAGAGGCATTTGGGGCAGGAGCCGCACCAGCTCGTTCCCTTTTTTGCCGCTATATTGCAGCTTAAGAAGACAGAGAAGTATTTTGGATACTGCGCAAACATTCGAGATATCTGAATCTCATAAAGAGGCCGGAGAAAGCTGAAGTATTCTACCTTTGGAGCCAGGTACTTCTTATTATACTCCTGGAAGGACTTCTCAAAGGCAAAGGTCTTGGAATACTGATGATTCACCTCTTTTCCCATATACTCCACATTTCCTTCCTCGGAGCTTCGTTCGTTGGAGAGCGCAACGTACTTGTAGTTAAAGAGTACTGCCGCCATGACCGTGAGGAAGGCGAGGTACGCGGAAAAGGGCGTGTGGCCGTTTAGGTATCCTTTCTTGTTGAGTTCCAGGAGTTTTGGGTCTATGGTGCGTTCTACAATAACGGGTTTCTCCCCTTTTTTAAATACACGGACGACCTCGAGCTGTTCTCGTTTTGGATTGAGAATAAACGGCCTTATCTCCATTCCGTTTTTTTTGAGCAGTTCCAGGGTCACCGCGGCATCTTTTCCTCCTCCTATCGGTACCAGTACTCGTTCTTTTTGCCTTAGCCATGCTAAGGAATCCTTAGCCTGGCTAAGGACAGAGCCCGAAGAGGTAATCTTTAGGAAGTTTTTTTTAGTGAAGTCCACCTCGTTCTCAAAGAAAAACTGGCCCATCCCCTTTATGAACAGGTCTTTCCACCAGGCAATCTGATTCTTGTCGAGGGCCCCTGCTTCAACCGAGATCACCGGGGATGCGACTGTCTTCCAGTAGCTTGGCATTTCCATGAGTCCCAGGTGGAATACGAGATTGGAGAGCGTTTTCTCCCCTACCCTCTTGAGCGCGTCTCGCGGGACGTTCTTAATAACAACCTTCGGAGAGAAACGGATGTCCGGGGGAATTGCAAAATCAAAAGAGATGGCGAGTGTTCCATCTTTGAGCTCCCAGGAGAAGTCCCGGTAGAGGAATTGCGGGTAGCGCGCCCTTAACTCACTTAAAGAAGCAACAGCTTTCATAACCTTACCCTTAAGGATTTTTTACTTAGTTAAGTTTTACCGTAACAGGTTTCCTTCGCGAACGCGTTACTCCCCTTCTTGAAGCAAGAGCACCAGGGCTCCCTCCTTTACTTTCTGGTCTACCTTAATGCCCACAGAATCCCCTTTCTCTGCACTTTCTACGGACTTGTAGTCCTTTTGCATGGAGGAAACTTCCTGCTCAAAAACATCTTCTCCTCTCTCTATTTTGATGCGCTCTCCAAGCTTGAGTTCGCTTTTGAGCTCAACAATGGCTACGCCTGCTTTGTCGTAGTAGTGAATGACTTTGCCGATGGGTTTCATAAGAAATGTTGAGGAATTGGTTTCGACCTTTTGCAATTCTTCCTTAATGGGCTTGAGGATTCTTTAGGTATTTTTTTCCCTTCAGTTTCTCGGGCAGGAGGTCTTCCGCGGAGTACTTTTCATATCCCTTTCCGTACTCCAGTTCCCGCATGAGCTTTGTGGGGGCGTTGCGTATTTTGAGGGGCACGGGCAGGTTGCCGTACTCTTTTACGTCTTCTACTGCCTTAAAGTACGCTTCATACGCGCCCCTGTCTTTCTTACATTCTGCCAGATAAGCCACCGCATGCGCAAGGTTTATGGCGCACTCCGGCAACCCAATGATTTCCACCGCCCGGAATGCGGCGTTTGCAACTACCAGGGCCGTAGGATGGGCAAGGCCGATGTCTTCTGAGGCAAATATTACCATGCGTCTGGCAATGAATTTGGGGTCTTCTCCCGCGTCTATCATGCGGGCAAGGTAGTACAAGGCGGCATCTGCCTGGGAAGCCCTCATGCTTTTAATGAAGGCGGAGATGGTGTTGTAGTGTTCATCTCCCTTTTTGTCATACCGGAGAAACTTTGCCTGGAGCGTGTCCTTGAGGGTTTCCACGGTAATTTTCCCGTAGAGCTCCTGCGTATTCTCCAGCATGAGGATGGCTTGTCTTGCGTCTCCGTTTGCCATGGCAACTAGCCAGTCCGCGGCCTTCTTGTCTAGTTTGAACCCCGTGTTCTTTATAATCTGCGTCATCTCTTCAGGAGAGAGCTCGTTGAGCACGAACACCCTGCATCTGGAAAGCAGTGGCGAGATAATCTCAAAGGAAGGGTTTTCTGTGGTGGCGCCAATAAGGGTAAGTTCCCCTGATTCCACATATGGAAGCAGGTAGTCCTGCTGGGCTTTATTAAACCTGTGAATCTCATCTAAGAATAGCACCTTTGGTTTATCCCCTACTGTATCTCCCACAATCTTCCGAATATCTGCTTTTCCAGCAGACACAGCAGACAGTTCATAAAGTTCTGCTGCCAAGCTCTTCGCATATATCCTTGCCAGGGTTGTTTTGCCTGAACCCGGAGGCCCCCACAGGATAAAAGAGAACAGATGTTTTTGGGCAATGGCAATACTCAAGGGCTTGTTCTCCCCCACCAGGTGTTCTTGGCCCACAAACTCCTTTAGGCTCTTTGGACGTATTTTCACAGCCAACGGCTCCATACGAGTTTATAGTACCAATTAAGTTATCTAAATAAAACATATCCGCCCTTGAGGGGGCGGTTATGTTCTCTATCTAATAGGAGATGCTTATGGGGTTGCGGAGTTCGAAAAATTCCAATCCATGAATCTCTTTCTGTGTTTATCCAGGCACCACTCATCTTCTTTCTTGAAGAGCGAAGGGTATATTTCCTTGAATCGTTTGAGGGTCTTTACTGAAGCCACAGGGAAACTATCGGGTAAGCTCTTGTTGTACGACTCCATAAAGCTTACGAGAGAAATCCCCAGCAGATTCTTTTCTAAATCATTGGATTTCTTGTTCCTCATAACTTTATTTTATGCTAGCACAAACCCCTAGATAAATCAATGAGTTGCCCATTTGGCAATCTCTAGATGCTTACTCTAACAATCTTCGTAGTGCTCTTCTGCCTCCATTGCCTCGGCGCGTGTCTTGTGCACTGTTCCTTCGGCGTGCTGCGGAGGCGAATACAGCGTGTACAACTTCATTGGAGCATCCGTGGACTCGTTAATGATGTTATGTTTCGTTCCTGCTGGAACAACGATCGCGCTTCCGTCTTCAATCTCAAAGCGTTCCCCTTCCAGCACTGCGGCCCCTTTTCCAGATTCCACCCGGAAAAATTGAGTAACGTTTTTATGAATCTCTTCTCCAATATCTTCTTTGGGTAAAAGGGACATAACCACAAGCTGTACCTTGGAGTCCGTGCACAAAACCTTTCTGAAATTCTTGTTCTCAAGGGCCTCTTTTTCTATGTTATGCACGTATTCTTTCATACTTTAATTTTTGTTTAATACCTTTATTAATAGCTTACCTATATATTTTTCGTCTCCTTTTGGATTTGCGCTCTATCCTAGTAATCTGATTCCGACGCCCACAATAGCCATGACAATGCCTATGAGCCAGAAGCGCATGGTAATCTGCTCTTGGGGCCAGCCCAGAGCTTCCAGGTGATGATGAATGGGGGCGGCAATGAGGAGCTTTTTCTTGAGGAATTTCTTGGAGAGGAGCTGGGTAATGACAGAACCCGATTCCAGTACGAGCAGGAAGCCGATAATAGGAAGTACGAGTACGGAGTCCGTAAGAAAGGCCACCACCGTGAGGGCGGCGGTGAGGCCCATCATGCCGGTTTCTCCCATGTAAAAGCGCGCGGGGGGGATGTTGTACCATAAGAAAGCAAGGAGAGCGCCTACAATGGCAATACAGAAGGCGGCCAGGTCAATCTGTCCGCGGGCGAAGGCAATGACTCCAAACGCGGTGAATATGGAGGCAAACGTGCCTCCTGCCAGGCCATCCAATCCGTCTATCACTCCCCCGCTGTAGGTAGCAAGCATGATGAGCAGAAAGAAAGGTATCATCCATATGCCAATAAAAAGGTCCCCGTTCCCAGGAATGTGCAGGGAATCTAATCCGAGCTTGCCGTAGAACCACCAGCCGCCAGACAGGCCTATGATGGCCACGAGCAGGAAACGGTAGCGCAAACTTAAACCCCCTGCAATATGTTTGCCTCCCGCCTCCCATATTTTACGCAGGAAGGTGCGTGTCGGAGGTCCAGTCACCTGAAGGAGGTCGTCGGCAAACCCCACGGCGGAAGCGGCCAGCAGGGTGGCAAGGGGAAGCCATGTCTGTCCCCTGCTTAGAAAGTTCAGCTTTTCCAGCACCCAGCCGGTCTGGGAAAACAGAAAAAGGAGGAGGGCCATTGCGGGGGGGACGAACCATACGAGCATGCCTCCAAATCGTGGGATGTTTGTTTCCCCTACCGCGTGGAACTTCTGAAATGTAGGCAGTGTTCCTCCACCGAGCGCCTGTTCCCTGACTTTCTTGCGCCACAGACGCTTCGCGTACAAGAAACGCAGGAGTGCGGGGGTAAGGAGAAAGGCGAGGAGGAAACTGGAAGTCCCTGTTACCGCAACCTTAATAATGCTCAAAGAGAGTTCATTCATAGAGATAAGGGAGGAAGGGACCAGGAATGGGAGGATATAGTCCATTCAACGAGGTTTCTCATTTCCCCAAAGCGGTCCTCGGAACCCAGGACCACGAAGACAAGGTATCCTTTGTTGGTGGGCGTTTCTGTGGCAATAACAAGGGCGCCCTTGGCGCGCGGCGTCTCTCCGGTTTTCCCCGCGAGGATGCGTACGGGGAAATTATTGGTACGGAGCAGTTCATTTGTGGTGAATGCGACATGGTGGTACACGCCCTCGGCGGTCTCCACTACCAGTTCCTTTTTCCCCAATAACTGGAACACGGAAGGCAGTTCTTCTTGGAGCCGCCGGAATATAAGCGCAGTGTCTTCTGCCGAGGAACGGTTCGGTTCTTCTTCATCCAGCCCCGTGGCGTTTTTAAAGGAGGTATGTTTCATGCCCAATAGGTCCGCCTCCTCATTCATAAGAGATATGAACTCTTCCTTTCCTATGACTTCTGCGAGAGCGGCCGCCGCGTCGTTGCTTGATTCCAGTAGGAGGGGAGCTAAGAGTTGGGAGACGAAAAAGGTCTCCCCTGCATAAAGGTCTCCTGCTGTGCCCCATTCCTCCACCGCCCTGGGAGACACGAGCACCTCTTGCTCATCTGCGTAGTATGTACCTGTCACATACGAGGTCATGAGCTTCGTTAAACTCGCAATGGGAAGGGGTTCTTGGCTGTTTTGGGCAAAGAGAATCCTTTGGGTGCCGTCTTCCCGGACCAGGAGGGAAAGGACGGCCGTTGTTTCCATCTCCGGGTCCTGGGCGTTCCTGCGGATGGGCAGGCGACTCTCCAGCTTCTCTTGGAGGCCGGAGGCGGCAAGAACATTAGCGTACGCCGTTATCCTCTGTTCCGCATATCCTTCCTCTACCCAGGAACTCAAGAGATTTATCCCCCACCAAAAAGGGGCACTCATGAGGAGGGCGGCGGCGAATATGCGCAGATTCGAGTTCATGCGTTCTTCTTTGGACTTTTCTTTTTCTCTGTCTTTATATGAAGTTCCTTGAGCTGTTCCTCGGAGACCTCGCTGGGAGCTCCCATCATGAGGTCCCGGTTGTCTCCGGTCTTTGGGAAGGCAATCACCTCGCGGATGTTTGGTTCTTTCATGAGCACGGAGCAGAGGCGGTCAAATCCCATGGCCATGCCCCCGTGTGGAGGCACGCCGTACCTAAAGGCCTCGAGCAGATGTCCGAACTTCTCCCTCACCTCTTCTCTCTTGTTTCCCATAAAGGCGAATACTTCTTCCAAGAACTTAGGGTCCGTGATGCGCAAGCTCCCCCCGCCTACTTCATGGCCATTCAGTACAAGGTCGTACTGCCAGGCCCGCACCTTGGCGGGGTCTTTCTTTATCTCCTCCATGCTGTCGGTCTGGGGTTTGGTGAAGGGATGGTGCACCGCGTCCCATCTCTTCTCTCGCTCTTTCCATTCAAAGGCCGGGAAGTCCACCACAAAGACAAAGGCGAGTTCATCGGAGTCCTCCTTGTTTTTCCTAAGGTCAGGCCGGTCCGTATCCCATTTCTCCATTGTCTCTTTGTAGGGAATACGAGGGAAGGGGTCCTTCTGGATACGTTTCTCGGGGAAAAGAGTCCGTACGAGTTCCTTATATATGTCTTCTACGAGTTGGAGGATATCTTCTTGTTCCACGAAGGACATTTCTATATCGAGCTGGGTGTGTTCCGCCTGCCGGTCTCCCCTAGGGTCTTCGTCGCGGAGCGCCCTCGCGAACTGGAAGTACCGCTCAAACCCCGCCACCTGCAAGAGCTGTTTGTATTGCTGGGGGCTTTGTGGAAGAGCAAAAAACTTGCCGGGTTGGAGGCGGGAGGGCACCAAAAAATCCCTCGCTCCTTCAGGAGTGGACCTCGTGAGCAGGGGCGTTTCTATCTCTACGAACCCTACTTCCATGAGTTTGCCGCGCAAAAACTGGGCCATCTTGTGGCGCAAGACAAGGTTTTCGTGGAGGCGGCTCCTCCTAAGGTCTAGGTATCTCCAGCGTAGACGTTTCTCCTCGTCAATCTCGTATCCCGCCGTGTCTATTGGTATGGGGAGCTGGTCGGCTACGGCCAGCACGAGGAGGGAGTCCACCTGCACCTCTACGTTCCCGGTCTCCAGTTCGGGATTGCGCATATTCTCCGGGCGTTCTCGCACCGTGCCATGTACCTCCACCACGCACTCTGAAGACAGATGTTGTGCCGTTTCATAAGGTGCCTTTTCTTTGGGCGTGAGGACAAGCTGCATGAGCCCTTCCTTGTCTCTAAGGTCCAGGAACACAAGCTTGCCGTGGTCTCTGCGGGTCGCAATCCATCCAGCAAGTTTGACCCTCTCCCCAACTCTTTGTGCCGCTTTTGCGGTGAATATTCGTTTCTCCATGCGCTAGAAGGGATGGGACAGGTATCCTTTTACCTTTTCTACGATTGCCTGGGGCGTATATCCTGTCTTGAGCAGGTATTCTTCGGCTCCAAGCTCGATTGCTTTATTGCGCGTTTTGGGTTCGTCGTAATTGGAGAATGCGACCACGGGAATGATATCCCCGCCTGGGATATCCCTGCGTTTTTCCAAAAAGGTAAGGCCGCTTTCCTCTCCGAGCACAATATCTAAGAGAACGGCATCGGGCCTCTTCGCCTGGAGGAACTTTAGGGCATCGGATACGTTCGTCATGACTTCCGCTTCGAAGCCAGCCTGAATGAACTTCGCTCGGTACATGTCAGCCAACATTTCCTCGTCCTCCACGATAGCGATAAGCTTTTTTTGTGTCATACTTCTCTAGCATATCTCGCGGCAAGCTGGTATGCAAGTGCGTTTCCCCGTGGTATACTGCACCAATGAAATCTTCTGAAGTACTCACTCGTCAAGTGGCAGAAGTCCTTCCAAGTAAGGAAGGCCTATTGCGTATCATGAAACAGAAAAGGATTCGGCTGTACCTGGGCATTGACCCTACGGGAGGCAACCTTCACCTTGGGCATACCATTCCCCTGCGCAAGCTCCAGCAGTTCGCCGACCTCGGGCATGAAGCCATCCTCGTAGTGGGAACCGGAACCGTGCTCGCCGGCGACCCGTCCCAAAGGAGCGAGGCGAGGCCCCGCATAACCAAGAAGGAAATCGCGCGGCACATGAAGGGCTGGAAAAAACAGGCCTCCAAGGTGGTGGACTTCTCAAAGGTGAAGATAAGGCACAACGGGGATTGGTTGCTTAAGCTTCGGCTCCCCGAGCTCCTGGATATCGCCGCCCATCTCCCGGCGTCCCATCTCTTTCAGCGGGATATGTTCCAGAAGCGTATGGCGCGCGGAGACGCGGTGGGGATGCACGAAGTGCTCTATCCCCTGCTTCAGGGCTACGACTCCGTTGTCTTGGACGTTGACCTGGAGATTGGCGGGACGGACCAGGTGTTCAACATGCTCGTTGGAAGAGAACTCCAGCGCAAGATGCGAGATAGAGAGAAGTACGTGCTCTGCGTTCCCATGATTCTGGGCCTGGACGGAAAGACCATGAGCAAGACCTCGGGGAACACGGTGAACATTACAGATGCCCCCAACGACATGTATGGGAAGCTTATGACCCTCCAGGATGGGCTCGTGGAGGAGTACTTTATGCTCCTTACGGACATCTCCCTTAAAGATATCCAGAAGATGCGACAAAAGCTGTCTCCCAGGGACTTTAAGGCACGGCTCGCTCTTCGGCTTACGAGTAAGTACCATGGCGAGAAGAAGGCGAAGAAGGCGGAAGAAGAATTCCTCAAGGTGTTCCGTGATGGCCTACTCCCCTCGCGTATTCCCGTGCGCGCCCTTCCCTCCAAAGCTCTCCCGCTTTCCGAGCTTCTCCGTAAGGTCCGTTTCGCTTCCTCTCGCTCTGAAGCCAGGCGCCTCATTTTACAGGGAGGAG
>JAHIUP010000017.1 GCA_018816925.1 Patescibacteria group bacterium | reverse complement strand
GTTTATGGCTTTGGACGCGTTTGCGGCAGAACACGGATTCCCCGAGTTCAAACTCTCTAAAAAGTATTCCGCCCTCGTTTCCGAGGGCTCCCTCCAAGAGATCCTTGCTCCGAGCAAGGAAATCCTTGCTCGGAGCAAGGCAGTACTCGTAAAACCCCAGGCCTTCATGAATAATTCCGGCAGGGCGGTACGCTCCCTTCTTGCTAAACTCGATTTAGCAGAAGCTAAACCGAGTTTAGCAAACCTCGTGGTGGTACACGACGATATCGACATCCCTTTCGGTGAGGTACGGGTGGTAAAGAATCGAGGGTCGGCAGGGCACAAAGGAGTGGAGTCCATTATCCAGGAACTCGGAACTAAGGACTTCACAAGAATACGCATTGGCATTCTTCCCGAAACGGGAAAACCCAAGGACCCCGAAACATTCGTGCTCAAAAAATTCACGAAAGAAGAACAGGTCGCTCTCAAAGAAATCCTTCGCCAGGCAAGCGCCGCCATTGTAAAAACTTGGTTGAACTAAGTTTCATTTGCAATATTTGAAAATATTGGGTTTTTTGTTATACAAGGGTACGGATGCAAATAGTACATCCACCCAAAATAATAGATAGGATACTCCTCGCAGGAATAACCCCCTACTTTCTGGAAAAGGGGGGCGTTTGGTTTGAGGAGAATCTTTCCAAACTCATTACCGCAAGAAAAACACAGCCATTCTTTCAGGAGAACACTCTCTTGCTAGAAGTAGGTACGCAGGAGGGGCTGTCCCCTATCTTGCGCAAGTTGGACGAACTGGGGTATGAGAAGGTGTTCCGGGCAGGACAGCCAGGAGAGTTTAGCCACATCGGAGGCATAATAGAGGTATTCCCTATCCATGGAGGGAGCGCCCTGCGCCTGGAGTTCCGAGGGAATATCATTGAAACCATAGAAAAGCTACCCGTATCCGTACCAGATGAAGATAAAGCAAGGGACATTCTCAAGAAACGTCTCCGTTCCCAGAAGATGTTCTCCGACCTCAAGGGAATCAAGGAAGGAGAGTACCTCGTGCACCTAGATCACGGGGTGGCACTATTTCGCGGATTCGAGGAGGTACAAGGAAAAGAGTGCTATGCCCTGGAGTACGCGGCCGGCGACAAGCTCTTCGTGCCCAAAGGCCTGGAGCGGAAACTCTCCAGGTTCGTGGGATTCGGGGAACCCCGCATATCCCGTTTGAGCTCTCCCCTCTGGTTCAAAACAAAACACAAAATACGCAAGGAAGTGGAGGAACTCGCGCGTAAGCTCCTGGACTTGTACGCGAAACGGAACCTCGCCACAAGACCCCCGTACGAAAAAACGAGCGAATTGGAAGAGCACCTTGCTTCCACCTTTGCCTATGTGGAGACCCCGGATCAACGCCAAGCGCTAGAGGATATCCAGAAAGATATGGCACAAGAAGAACCCATGGACCGGCTCGTGTGCGGGGACGTGGGATTCGGCAAAACGGAAATTGCCCTGCGCAGCATGGCAAGGGCGGTGGAAAACGGAAGACAAACAGCGCTCTTGACCCCCACCACCATCCTGGCGCATCAGCACTACCTCACCTTTCAGGAACGTCTCAAGGACACGCCCGCGAGAACAGCCCTCCTCTCCCGCCTGCAATCTGCAAAGGAACAGGTGGAGATTCTCAAAGAACTGCGTGAGGGAAAGATAGATATCGTCATTGGCACCCATCGGCTTCTTTCCAAAGACGTGCAGTTCCACAACCTCGGCCTTCTTGTCATAGACGATGAACAAAGATTCGGGGTAAAACAGAAAGAACGCCTCTTGGAAGCCAGGGAATCCCTGGATGTGCTCTCGTTATCTGCTACCCCCATTCCTCGTACCCTGTACATGGCGCTCTCTTCCCTTAAAGAAGTGAGTATGGTGCAGACGCCTCCCGAGGAGAGACGGCCTCCCAAAACCATTGTGGCAAGGAGGAATGCAAAACGCATAAAGAGCGCAATCCAAGAAGAGCTTTCCCGAAAAGGCCAGGTCTACTACCTCCACAATAGGGTTGGGACCATAAGGAAGGTACGAAGGGAACTTGAGCTGCTGGTGCCGGAGGCCACCATAGGGGTTGCGCACGCGAAGCTCTCCGAGCACGAACTCATAGAAGTAATGGAGGATTTCAGGCATGGAAGGTATGACGTGCTCTGCTCCACCACCATTATTGAGAATGGCCTGGACCTCCCGAACGTAAACACGCTTATCGTGGAGGACGCAACCAAGCTTGGACTCTCCCAGGCCTACCAGCTAAGGGGACGCGTCGGAAGAGGAAAGGAGCAGGCGTACGCTTACTTCCTCTATGGAAGCGGGAAGCTCACGGAAAAAGCGAGAATGCGCCTCCAGGCCCTAAAGGAAGCTACCGAACTGGGAGCTGGCTATCGCATAGCCCTCCAGGATATGGAGATACGGGGAGCGGGCAACATCCTGGGCAAAGAACAATCCGGCTCCGTGAACGCCGTAGGTCTCAACCTCTACTGCCAGATGTTATCGGAAGCGGTAGAACACCTCCGCCCATAACACTACCATACTTCGAAGTATGGTAGTGTTGCGGAGGGCTTGCTTTTTCTCAAGAAATTGGATAAAGTTCTGGTTCAGTGCAACAATGAGGCCATACAATAGTAAATAAAATAATGAAATTAATTGTAGTTGAATCACCCGCAAAGGGCAGAACAATTGAATCCTTCCTCGGAAAGGACTACAAGGTTCTTTCTTCGTACGGACACATACGCGACCTTCCCAAAGGCAAACTTGGCATTGACGTTGAAAAAAACTTTGAGCCAACCTACGTCATCCCTACCAAGGCACGCAAGCACGTAACTCTGCTCAAGAAAGAATCCAAGAAAGCGAACGAGGTCATTTTGGCAACAGACGAAGATAGAGAGGGCGAAAGTATCTCCTTTCATCTCAAAGAGGTACTTGGACTTAAGAACCCAAAGCGCATTGTGTTCCATGAGATTACGAAATCCGCCATTGAGGAAGCCCTCCAGAATCCCAGGACTATTAATGAACAGCTCGTGGAAGCCCAACAGGCAAGGAGAATCTTAGACCGGCTCGTGGGCTACAAGCTCTCCCCGTTTCTCTGGAAAAAGGTAGCGCGAGGGCTTTCCGCTGGAAGAGTGCAATCCGTGGCCGTGCGCCTTGTGGCAGACAGGGAACGGGAGATTGAGGCCTTCAAGCCGGAAGAATACTGGTCTCTGGAGGCGCTCCTCCATAAACTGAATGACGCTCTTGAGTTTTCCGCTTCTCTCGTAAAGAAGGATGGTAAGGCAGTCCCCAAACTCGGCATTAAAAGCAAAGAAGAATCGGAGGCAATCCTCCAAGACCTCAAGGGAGCCAACTGGCAGGTTCGCGAAGTGGAGAGAAAAGAGACCCGGCGCAATCCTCTGCCTCCCTTTACCACCTCCACCCTTCAGCAGACCGCGGCCCAGCGCCTCCATTTTTCTGCGAAACAAACCATGCAGCTGGCGCAGCAGCTCTACGAAATGGGAGCCATTACCTACCACCGGACGGATTCTTTAAACCTTTCTGCTCTCGCAAAAACATCCGCCGAGAAATACCTAAAGGAAAATTACGGAAAGGAATACGTCTTTCCCCGAAGCTTTAAGACAAGAAGCAAAGGAGCCCAGGAAGCGCATGAAGCCATACGCTCTACTTCAGCTGAACGCACTCACATAAAACTCACTGGCCCGCAGGCAAAGCTCTACGACCTTATACGGGGAAGATTCCTTGCCTCGCAGGCGGCTCCCGCCCTCTTTGATTCGGCCTCTATAGATATAGCAGCTGCAAGCTGTATCTTTAGGGCCACAGGACAGACCTTAAAGTTTGACGGCTTCTTGAAGGTCTACCCAATGAAGTTTGAGGAAACCGAACTTCCTCCGCTCCAGAAACAAGAGGGGCTTATTCTCTCCAAGCTTCTCCCTTCCCAGCACTTCACCCAACCCCCGGCACGCTACACGGAAGCAACGCTTGTAAAAATGCTCGAAGAACAAGGGATTGGGAGACCTTCCACGTACGCTCCTACGCTTTCCACCATTCAAGAGCGTGGGTACGTGGACAAGGACGCGCAGAGGCGTTTTCATCTCACGGAACTGGGAGCCGTGGTAACGGACCTGCTCGTGGAACACTTTCCGGATATCGTGGACGCGAAGTTCACCGCGGAAATGGAAGAGAACCTAGATAAGATAGCCGAGGGAACAAAAGAATGGCAGCCCATGCTCAAGGCGTTCTATGAGCCGTTTGCCGAGACCCTTGAGAAAAAGTACGAGGATGTATCCAAAGAAACCCTCGTTGTGGAAACGGGGGAGAAGTGCCCGGAATGCGGTTCTCCCCTTGTGGTGCGCTTCGGGAGATTTGGGAAGTTCACCGCGTGTACCAACTTCCCCAAATGCCGCTACACGGAATCCCTGGAAGAGAACAAGCCGCAGCAGCTTGGTATTTCCTGCCCTCGTTGCGGAAATGGGGAGATTGTCGCCAAACGCACCAAACGCGGCAAGATTTTTTATGCCTGCAACCGGTATCCAGAATGCGACTTTGCCCTCTGGAACAAACCTACGGGTGAGAAGTGCGAGAAGTGCGAAGCTCTGCTTGTGGAGGCAGGAAAGACAAAGATAAAGTGCTCCAACAAGGAGTGTCCCAGTTTACAGAAGAAGGGTTCTTCCTCCACTGCCTAGGCCGAACCTAGGCAGACATTTACAAAAACTCTTATTTTCCGTATAATAGGCCTGTAATTGCCCGGGTGGTGAAATCGGAAAACACGCAACACTCAAAATGTTGTGAGCGCAAGCTCTTGAGGGTTCGAGTCCCTCCCCGGGCACATGCCAGGAAGAAAGTTACCTGATATCGTATTCCCCTGGTCTTCAAACCTTGCATATGCAACGGGCGTATTGGCGACCGACGGCAATCTTTCGAAAAACGGAAAATGTATCGTCCTTCACTGCACAGATTTGCAACTTATAAAAGTATTCCGCGCGTGTATTGCTTCCTCTGCAAAGATCTCAAAAACTTACCATAACGGATACGGCAAGAAACAAACCTACCGGCTACAAGCAGGAAATGTACAGCTATATCGATGGTTCCTAACTTTAGGTTTCACTCCTGCTAAAACATACTCGCTCGGTCCAATAAAAATCCCGAATGAATATTTTCGAGACTTCCTAAGAGGGCACTTAGACGGAGATGGATCGATTATCGGTTATGTAGACAAGTATAATACCTATAAGAACCCAAACTACATCTATACCAGGATTTGGCTCAAGTTCATTTCTGCAAGCGAAGTGCATATTTCGTGGCTTCAAAACAAGATTTCTGAGCTCACGGGCGCACATGGGCATTTATGGAAGACTAAGAAGCTACTTGCTCACCGAGTTCCTATGTGGACTTTAAAATTCGGCAAGCAAGAATCCATCTTGCTTCTTGATTGGATGTACTACAACTCAGATGTTCCATGCCTCCACCGCAAACGCAAAAAAGCGGAAAAGTTGCTCCATATAGAACGGCAGTATTCACTGAGAAACCCAACAAGGCAAGGCGTCGGACGTCCTCGTGTACTTTACCACTGTGAACTCGTAACGTAAGAATAGGTTCTATTGCTACCCCGGGCACATGCAGCCCCGCCAGTCCATGGACTGGCGGGGTTTTCTTATTTCTGAAGCTGCCAAAGATTCTGGAAAAGACACGCTACCGTAAGAGGCCCAACACCTCCGGGCACAGGTGTAATGTATCCTGCGACTTGAGAAACGCTCTCAAAATCCACATCTCCCTTTGTCGCGCCTGCCTCCACGGAGGTACCCGCATCCACAACCACAGCTCCCTCTCGGATCATGTCGCCCGTAATAAGCCCTGCCTTGCCGGTTCCCGCAACCACAATGTCAGCTCGCAAAGAAAGCTCCTTGAGATTTTCTGTGTATTTATCAGCAATAGTGAGGGTCGCTTTCTGGGAAAGGAACCAAAGAGCCAGAGGAAGGCCAACAAGGCGACCGGCTCCCACCAAAAGCGCCCTTTTCCCCTTCACCGCAATCTTGTGTTCTTCTAAAAGCAAAGCGACTGCGTGAGCGGTGGGAGGTACAATAGAGGAACTGCCGAGCGCGAACTTCCCGAAGGCAGTAGAAGAGAGCACATCTGGGTCCTTTCCTTCGGGTATCTCGTCGAGCACCGCCTGCTGGGAGAGATGACGCGGAAGAGGAAGCTGTACCACAATACCATGCACGTCTTCTTGCGCTGCGAGAGCCGCAATCTCTCTCTTAAGGTCTTCCTCTGCAATATCCTGGGGGAACGAATGTTTGGAAAAGCGAACGCCCACTTTTACTGCCGCCTTCTTCTTCTCTGCGAGATAACGCTCCGAAACTGCATTACTGCCCACCTGTACCGCGACAAGATGAAGCTCTTTCTTCTCGGCCGCAAGGCGCTCTTGCATGCGTTCCGCTATCTTCTCACCCACAAGAAGAATTGCCATGCCTAATAAGGAAGGGGGAACTTACTGCAAAGCTCCTCCACCTGCCGCTTTACTTCCCTGATTTTCTGGTTCTCCCCTATCTCTTCATGGAACCTTTTGAGTGTCGCAATACGCTCTTCCTTGGAATCCGGGAGTTTCTCCGCTCGAACCTCCTGGACTATTTCCGCTATCCACTTGCCGATAACCTCCATCTCTCCTTCTTTCATGCCCCTCGTGGTAATGGCTGGAGTCCCCAGACGGATGCCCGAGGGATAAAAAGGAGAAGAAGGATCTTGTGGAATGGTATTTTTATTCACCGTAATTCCGGCGGCATCTAGGGCGTCTTGAACAAACACGCCCGTGCCCTTTCCAAAAGGCGTAAGGTCCATTACCATCAAGTGATTCTCCGTGCCTCCCGAGACGAGAGTAAGCCCCTGTTCCATGAGGGATTGGGCCAGCGCTTTCGCATTCTTCACCACCTGGCGGCCGTACTCCGCAAACTCCGGAGTCATTGCTTCCTTAAGAGCAACGGCGATTGCCGCCGTCTGATGGTTATGCGGTCCCCCCTGCACGCCTCCCGGGAACACGGCTTTGTCTATTTTCTTTGCGAGCTCCGGGTCTTTTTGCAAACCCTTTTCTGTCACCATAATCATCGCTCCCCTTGGGCCCCGGAGCGTTTTGTGCGTTGTTGTCGTTATGATGTGCGCGAAAGGCACAGGGCTCTTGTGGACTCCCGCAAGCACGAGGCCCGCGACATGCGCGATGTCGGCAACAAGGTAAGCTCCCACTTCGTCTGCGATTGCTCCGAGCTCCTCAAAGGGAAACTCCCTTGCGTAGGCGGTGGCTCCGCACCAAATGAGCTTGGGCCGGCGCTCTCTGGCGAGAAGTTCCACTTCCTTGAGGTCAATATACCCTTCCTTATCCACATGATAGGGAACGCTTTCGTAGAGCCGGGCAGAAAGGGTGGCGGCGGCCCCATGGCTCAAATGCCCGCCGTCCGAAAGGTTCTGCCCCATGACAACGTCTCCCGGCTCGCAGGTGGCAAGGTACACGGCCACATTCGCTGGAGTCCCCGAATAGGGCTGCACGTTCGCGTACGGCACCCCAAAGGCCTCCTTGGCGCGCTCCCTTGCCAGGTCCTCTACCTTGTCTATATATTCGTTGCCCGCATAGTAGCGCTTTCCCGGGTACCCCTCCGAGTATTTGTCGGTAAGAATAGACCCAAGGGCTTCGAGCACCGCCGGGGAAGTATGATTTTCCGAAGGTATAAGCTCTAGGCCCGTGGCCCTTCGCTTGAGCTCGGAAACAATAAGTTCTTCTATGGCAGGGTCCGTACGCTTGAGAGAATCTTTGTTCATATAGCTCGAGGTCTAAGATTTGGGAGTTTTCCTAATAACATGAAAGCAAGAGAGAAGAGGGCAGCTGCCAGAAAGGCGCTCTTCAGCCCAAACTCCGGCCAGAGAAACAAGATAAGAGCGAAAAGCCCAAAGAAAAGGAAGCGCGAAAAGTTAATGACAATCTCTCGATACATAATGTATTCATCTGCCTCTCGCTCCCTGCGAGCCGCCTTCTCATAGAAAAACGTCTGGAAAGGAACTCCGGCGGCCGCCCTCGAGGTCCGGTAGATAATGTGCGCTAGAAAAACGTCAAAGGGAGTGTGCACAAAGTATTTAAGGAACCAAGAGAATGCCGTCCACACCGCTCCCACATTCAGGAGCCAGCCGCGGTCTTCTGTGTCTGCTATTTTTCCAGCATACAGCATAAACAAGCTTGCGGCCACGAGGGCGGCAGAAGTAATAGCTCCCATAATGGATACACTCACCGCGAGAAGAAACATATAGAGGGGCCAAATGTAGGAAGCAATCGCGATCTCTATGCCGTTTGCCGCAAATCCCACGGTTTCTCGAATGTTAGTCCTAGAAAATACCCGCTTCCACGCCTGCAAGAATCCGTCTTCGTATTCCTCCTTGACTCTGCGAGCAGAGAACAAGGGAACTGCTGCGGCCAACAGGACCATGAGCACGGAAACAAACAAGCCCTCGTACCCGAGCTTCGTCAAAATGATCCCTCCGAGCAACGGACTTACCACATAGGGAAGAAACATAACCGCCGTCCATCCGACTTCCTCCCCCCTGTGTCCAGCCGAAGAGAAGCGCGTGAGGTCCGTGTGAAACGCGGGCCAGAAGAATAACATCCCCAATGCTCCCAGTAAGATAACCGCTCCCAAGAAGAACGGGGAAATGGGAAGAAACAGAAGAAACACGAAGTATCCGAGGTAGAGAAAAAAGCTCACGAGGATGCTGTGGGCAGGTCCCAAGGCGGCAACAATCTTTCCTCCCCATGCAGCAATAAAAGCGTAAAGGCCGAAGATAACGGCGAAAAACAGGAGCGTGGCGGGAATGGATCTGTCAAAATAGAGATAGAGGTACACGGGCTCGAATATCATGACCATGCCCAGGGCGAAGTTGCGGATGGCAACCGCAATATAGAGCTTAGATATATCTTGCCCGAGCACGGTAAAAAGTCGGGATGTGACGTCTGTAGGAAAATGCATGGAATCTTTTTTAGACCCTTAGCACGCGGGGCTCCGCTCCCGTTAAATCCACAATTCTGGAAGGACGGGAAAGAGGAAGGTTTCCGGCATCCAAGACAAGGTCTGGCTGTTCCGCTCTCCCCTTAAACTGCTCCAGCACTTCTTTGATGTTCGTGCTCGCGGGGAGTCCTGAAACATTCGCTGAAGTCCCCACTAAAGGAACTCCTGCTTTTTCCAAGAGTTCCGCAAGAAACGGGTGACCGGGGACGCGGAGACCTATGGTTCCTTCAGAATCTTTCCTCTTGAGAACAAACGTTATCTTGCCTGGCCATGCCTTCTTAAGCTGTTCTTCCTGCTTTGGGGACACCTCCGCATTCTTCTTGGCCTCTGCAATATCTTTGATGAAAACCGGGAATGGTTTTCCCTTCTCTCTTCCCTTCACCAGATACGCCCGCTCTATGGCCTCGGGGTTTGTGGCATCTGCCAATAGGCCGTATACGGTGTCTGTGGGAACTACCACGGTCTTGCCTTCATGGAGAAAACGCAGAGCCAGCTCAAGCGTCTTCCGAGAGGACATGGCAACACGTTCCATACTCAAGTATACCACTTGCGTCCTTACGGAGAAGAGAAAGTTTCTTCGTCCCCCACATGTTTGAATACCCTGCTTCCAGGACCCAGGACGCAGCTGCGTCCAAGGAATACTCCTGGCATAGTACTGCAAGAGATGCCAATGCGCGCGCCTTCCCCCACAACCGTGCCCAGATAGGAACGCAGAGTATCCACCTTCTCTTCTTTCACGGAGACCCGCACCTGCTGGCGGTCCAGGCGGCGGTTCGCGCTCACGAATCCCGCGGCCACCCTGCAATTTTTCCCGAATACGGAATCCCCCACATAGCCGGAATGGAAATGGGTTCCTTCCTGCACAATACTCTTCTTTATTTCGCAGAACGCCCCTGTCTTTACCCCCCGCTCCAGACAAAGCGGTCCCCTTAACACGTTTGAAGGCCCAATAACGCACTCGGGTCCTATGTAGCAGGGACCTTCCACGAGCGTGTGCTCCCCTATGGAAGCATTCTCTCCCACAAACACGGGTCCCTTGAGCACGGCGCTTGGGGCTACCGAGGCCGTGGAAGCAATAGATTCTTCCAGGAATGGCTCTTGAGCGAATCTCTCCAAAAAGGAGAATAAATCCCAGGGGTACTTCAAGGAAGACACCTGTTCCTCTTTCACCAGCACCGCCTTCTTTTGCTTGAGCAACTTGTTCAATGCGTCCACAAGGTCGCCCTCGTGATGAGAAGGAAGGTTTTCGTAAACGGTAAAAATATCCAGGGGCAGTAGCTCCATAACCGCCCTTACAATGCGAGAGGGTTCTGTTCCTGGAGCGGGCTTCTCTACAATAGAAAGCACGTTTTCCCCTTCCATGCGAAATACTCCATACTCTGAAGGCCGCGCCGCCTCTGTTCCCAAAAGAACCATATCCGCTTGCCCCGCCTTTTCTTTGAAACGCTCAACCAATTCCCCTGCCTCCATCTTGTCTGCCCACACGAGGAAGAAGGGCCCCGTTATCTTGTCTTTTGCCTGCCAGAGCGCGTTGCCCGGACCAAGGGGTTCCTCTTGTGTGACGAATGAGATGGAAAGGCCCAGGTCTTCCTTTTCCAAAAGTTCGGGCACGCGAGAGGAGGGGCCGCATACCACCACCGCCTCCTCCACTCCGTTTTCAGCTAACCCCTTGAGCGTCCAGGCAATAATGGGCTTCCCAAACAGAAAAATCTCGCACTTGTGTCCATTATTCAAGGGCCAGAATCGGGATGAGTTGCCAGCTGCAATAACGACTGCCTGCATATTAAATAAGTTTCATTATCTCCTCCGCTAATCTCTCTTTGTTGTGGCGTATCAAACTGCGCTTAAGGACATCTCCGGCAACGGGCTTCACCTCTTCGGCGCTAAGCAAGGCGGCCCTGCGCACCCTAGCGTCCTCTCCAAAATCGTCTGCCACGGGAAAGCTTCCCTCTCGCTCATACTTTTGCAGAATCTCAAGGGGAAGAAGAGCCGTATTCGCAAGTACCGCGTCTAAGGGAACACCCGCGTAGGATTCAAGCTCTTGCAAGTGCTTGCGTCCCCCAAAGCCATGCGTCTGGCCGGGCCTCGTTACAAGATTAAGCACATAGACCTTCTGCGCCTTCGTTTCTTGAAGCGCCTTCCCTATGCCCGAGGGCAGGATGCTCGCCAGAATACTTGTGTAGAGGTCTCCTGGTCCCAGTACCACAAGATCCGCCTCCAGGATTGCCTCTCGGGCATCCGGGTTCGCCTCTGCCTCCGGCTCCAGCCAGAGCCGCGAGATACGAAGCTTTGGGTCATGCTTTGGCTCGTCGATGAGATGCTCTCCCACCACCCGTTTTCCATTCTCGTATTCTGCGGCCAGGCGCGCATCCGTGAAGGTCGCGGGCAGTACCCTGCCTCGTATCTTCAGGATTTCTCCTGCCCGCTCAATGGCCATTGTCTGCGAACCAAGAACCTCCGTAAGCGCCGCAAGGAACAGGTTTCCAAAGGTCATGCCGTTCAAACCGTTCCCGCTGGAAAAACGGTGCAGAAAAAGGTCCCGCATGAGCTGCTGGGATTCCGTATCCTCTCCCGCGAGGGCGACGAAACACTGGCGGATATCGCTTGTAGGAAGAAGACCTAATTCATCCCGCAAAACCCGGTTGCTGCCTCCGTCATCAGCCATGGAGACCACTGCAGAAAGTTCTACGGGATGCGCCTTCAGCCCGGAAAGCACGGTATAAGTGCCCGTGCCTCCTCCCACAACCACCACGCGCTTGTGCCTGGCATTACTCCCTTGCATATATGCCATCTTGCCCTAAAAGCCCCTATCTTGCAACTTTCCAAAAAAGAAAACCCCGCATCCATCATTCGCCTTGCGGCAAAGACAGACACGGGGCTCGTTGGCTCAAGGACCAGGTCAAGGGATCAAAAAGGCCCAATGTCCCAAATCCTAAGGCCTAGATACTTGCGGGAACCGCAGCGAGGTAGTTGTCGTAGAGGTCGCTGCCGAGCCAGGCGAAGTACCAGCCCCACCCGCCGCCGTGCCAGTGAAGGTAACGCACGCGGAGGGGGCCGCTCGGGTGGCGGTAGATCGTCCCCCAGAAGAATACCCGCTTACCCTTCAGGTCCTCTGGAATGAGCTCGGGGTGGGCAAGGAAATCATCCAATAGGTTGGCGTTGTATGCCAACTTACCTTTCAGCTCTTCTCGGAGCTTGTCGCCCTGCACATGACCGCCATGCTGCTGCCCTTCAGAGAGATAGAACGAAAGCTTAGTAGGGTCCCATTCTAGCTGTCCACCCTTGATGTGCTCCTCAATGGTCCAGCCATTGGGAACGAACGGATCTACATCGAGGTCTATGATATGCGCCGATTCGACACCCTTTCCAGCCCCCACAATGAAATCGGCAATCTTGCCGATAAGATCCTCGCCCTCTGGCCTTGCCAAACGGTGAAAGTCCTCGTCGGTTCCGCCCCGCTCCTGAACCGCCTTACCCAAAATGGTCCAAATGCCTGCCGCAAGGCCAGCTCCCCGCACTATATCCAAAATGTTCCGTTTGGGCATTTTCGCCCTCCTTCTCTAAATTGCCTCTCACTCCTCGGAAAACCCTCGGAGCCCCAGGCTAACTACACCTATACCACGCCTCGCCCCAAAAGTCAAAACCTCGTGGTCTTAATTATAACCTAGCGG
>JAHIUP010000016.1 GCA_018816925.1 Patescibacteria group bacterium | reverse complement strand
CGAATCTCCTCTCCGGCTCCATTGATTCTCTTGTTTTTTTGTTCTACAATAGGGACGTATGGCAGACATACGGACAGACATAGAAGGACTGCGAAAACGCCTCCTCGAGCTGGAGGACCGTCTTTGACTTCGCTCAAAAGAAAGAGAAGCAAAAGCAGATTCAAGGAGAGCTGGAAAAGCCCGATGCCTGGCAGGACCAGGAAAGGTTAGCGGACCTTGGGAAAGAACTTTCTTCCTTTAAGGAAGAGCTCGAGGAAGGGGAGCGCCTGCGAAGCCAGGTGGAAGACCTTATCGCGCTTGCGGAGTTAGAGGAGGAATCAGAGGAGCTCCGGAGGATGTTCCTGAAAACCGAAAAGGAGCTTGGGAAGGCAGAACAGAGAATATTCCTGGGAGGCAGGTACGACAGGAGGAACTGTATTCTTACTATTACCGCGGGAGCCGGAGGGCAGGACGCGCAGGACTGGGCAACTATGCTTCTGCATATGTACACAAGATACGCGGAGCGCCAGGGCTGGAAGGTACTCGTGCTTGACCAGTCCTTGCAGGTTTCCCTTGAGGTTCAGGGTTCCTTTGTCTACGGATTACTCAAGAGGGAAAGCGGGGTGCATCGCTTGGTGCGGATGTCTCCATTTTCCGCAAAATCCCTGCGTCATACCTCTTTTGCCTCCGTGGAAGTAATCCCCGTGCTCAAGGGAACAGAAGAGAAGGACATTGAGCTTAGGCCCGAGGACTTGAGAGTGGATACCTTTCGCGCTTCAGGGCCAGGAGGCCAGTACGTGAACAAGAGGGAGTCGGCGGAGCGCGTGACGCATATCCCTACGGGCATTATGGCTTCCTCGCAAATTCAGCGTTCCCAACAGCAGAACCGGGAGAAGGCAATGGAAATGGTGCGCGCGCGGCTCTTCCAGGCAAAAGAGAGAGAGCAAGAAAAGGAACTTGCGGGGATTCGCGGCAAACAGCAGGCCATTGAGTGGGGGAGTCAGATACGCTCTTACGTGCTTCATCCCTATCGTATGGTTAAAGACCACAGGACCCAGGTTGAGACATCGGACACGGAAGGGGTACTGGACGGGGACCTGGAGGCATTCGTGCAAGAAGAGCTCAAGCTGTAATTAATGATATCTTACCAGCAAGTCACGAAAATCTATGAGCCGGAGCTTGTTGCCCTAAGGGAAGTTTCCTTTGAGGTAAAGCCCGGAGAGTTCGTTTCCTTTGTGGGGAAGTCGGGAGCTGGAAAGAGCACGCTCCTGCGGCTCCTACTCGCGGAAGAGCGTCCCACCTCCGGGGAAGTGGTATTTGAAGGGGAGAGCGTGAACCGCGTAGCGGGGAACCAGCTTCCCGCCATACGGAGACGGCTCGGAGTAGTGTTCCAGGATTATAAGCTGCTTCCTTCGCGCACCGCCTACGAGAATGTTGCCTATGTTCTAGAGGTTATGGGAGCGGGAGAGGACGTTATTGCGAGGGAGGTAAGCGAGGTGCTGGATATCGTGGGTCTGCTGGGTAAAGCCCACCAGTTTCCCGCTCAGCTCTCGGGAGGGGAGCGTCAGCGCGTTGCCATTGCTAGGGCCCTTGTCCACCGCCCCCGCGTGATTATAGCGGACGAGCCCACAGGGAACCTGGACCCCTACCACACAAGGGACATTATCCGTTTGCTTGTGAGAATAAATGAACTCGGCACCACCGTGCTCCTCGCCACCCACAATCGGGAGGTTATTAATCGGCTCGGCAAGAGGGTGCTTACCCTAGAGAACGGTCGTCTCGCGAGGGATGAGGAACGGGGAAGATTCGTAATTTAATATTATGTTTGCATCATTTCGGAGAATAGGAAAACTCGGCTGGGAGAGATTCGTGCGGGACAGGAGTTCTTCTTCCGCCGCCATTGTGGTTATGGTTATTGCTGTCTCCCTGTTTACTTTTCTGGTGTTCTTGCAGGGATTTAGCAGCTACGTGGTGGCTTCCATTGAGAATCGCATAGCCATAAGCACGTACTTTACCGATGAGGCGAGCGAGCAGGATATTCTGGACGCGAAAGAGGCAATAATTAAGATGTCCGTGGTGCGCCAGGTGGAGTATGTTTCCAAGGCGGAGGCGCTTGAGCGTTTCCAGGAGCGCCATCTTCAAGACGACGTGGTCATGGAGTCGCTTGTCGCGGTAGGGGGCAACCCCCTCCTCGCTTCCTTGAGCATCCGGGCGGAGAGCCCCGAGGCCTACGAGCAGATAACCGCCTTCCTTTCCACGAGCTCTTTTGCTCCCCTAATCTCAAAGGTGGACTATCAGGACCGCGCCCCCGTGATACAACGGGTCTCCCAGGTGAGCGCGGCGGTGCGAGTTGGGGTGTTTCTTATGAGTTTCATCCTCGGAATTATTGCCGTGCTTGTGGCTTTCAACACGGTGCGCCTTGCCATTTTCAATTCGCGAGACGAAATTGAGGTAATGAAGCTGGTGGGGGCTTCTAACTGGTTCGTGCGCGGACCATTTCTTGTGCAGGGCATACTCGCGGGGGCGTCTGCCACAGGGATTACCCTTCTGCTTATGATTCCCTCCATCTTTTTTTTCGCTCCACGGCTGGAGGCGCTGGTTCCCGGGTTTTCTCTGTGGAGTTACCTCTGGGGCAATTTCTTCATGCTCCTTCTGCTTCAGTTGGGAGTAGGCGTGGGTCTCGGAGTTCTCTCTTCTACGATAGCCATCCGCCGCTACCTCCGCGTGTAATCCTTGGCTTAGCCAAGGTAGAATCTAGGTTGAAATCAGGCGCATTTTGTGATATGCTCACACTTGTGTTATGCAACGATCCGAGGTCGGCTAACGGTAGGCCAATGGACTCTGAATCCATTAATCCTGGTTCGAATCCAGGCCTCGGAGCCACTTTGAGCGCCTGACCGAGACCCCTAAACCATGAAAACCCTTTATCTTATACGGCACGGCGAAAGCGAAGGAAACGCCCAGCGCATTTACCAAACGCCAGACGCTCCGCTTTCGCCAAAAGGAAAAGAACAGGCCCGCATCCTAAAAGAACGATTCAAGCACATTCCCATAGAAGCCTTATACTGCAGTACTCTTAAAAGAGCACAGGAAACAGCAGAGATTATCAACCAAGTTTTCAATCTGCCGATTCAGGCAACGCCTCTGGTGAACGAGTGGGGGAAACCCACCTCTCTCCTCGGCAAAGAAGTGGAGGGGGAAGAAGCTAAGGAATTTCACACAGCTCTGCGTTCTCGGTCACGAGACCCTTATTGGAAATGGCAGGACGAAGAGTCCATCGGAGAAGTGAGGGACAGGACTGATAAGTTTCTAAAAGAGATGAAGCGCATATCGCAACAGAACATCCTAGTAGTAATGCACAGCTTGCCCATGAAAATGATGCTGAGCATTGTGTTGTATGGACCAGAGCACATTCCCTTTGTACAAGGAAGCTCACCCTTTCCCGTATATATCAGCAATACGGGTATAACCGTGTTCCAACTGCCAGAAGGCAAAGACCACTGGGAACTTGTTACCTTTAACGACCATGCCCATCTTGGAGAAGCATAATATGATGTATACAAAACCAAAACAACTGAAAAGGGGAGATACTATTGGCGTGGTCTCACCTTCCTGGGGAGGGCCCGCAACATTCCCGCATATATACGAGAACGGATTAAAAGCTCTGCAGAAGCTTGGTTTCAAGATAAAGGAATTTTCCAATACAAGGGCAGATGCTGATGTTCTCTGGAGAAACCCGAAAACCAGAGCCAAAGACCTTAATGCAGCATTTGCCGACCCCGAAGTAAAGGGGATTATTACCTCAATTGGGGGCAATGATTCTGTGCGGATTTTGCCCTTTCTTGATAAAGAACTCATGCAAAAGAACCCAAAGTTCTTTCTGGGATATTCAGATACCACAACAATTCACCTATTGCGCAGTCAGCTGGGGCTAGTGACGTTTTACGGCCCCTCGGTCATGGCCGGGCTTTCTCAAATGGAAAGCCTGCCTCAAGAATTTGAAAAGCATGTGCGAGAGTTTTTGTTTGAGAAGTTCACGAATTACGAGTACCACCCATATTCCAGCTACTGCGACGGATACTCTGACTGGAACAACAAAGAAAACACAGGAAAGATTAACACACTCAAGAAAGCCGATGGCTGGAGATGGCTGCAAGGCAAGGGAGTTACACAAGGGGAGTTAGCAGGAGGGTGTTTGGAAGTGCTGGAAATGGTAAAAGCGACTGACTTTTGGCCCCCAAAGGACTTCTGGCAAGGTAAGATACTCATACTGGAAACATCTGAGACAAAATCTTCCTTGCATGTGGTAGACCATGTATTGCGAAATTACGGAGCCCAAGGAGTGTATGGCAAGATTGCAGGGTTACTGTTTGCCCGCGCTAGGGATTATTCCGATCAAGAAAAGAAAAAGCTTGATGAGAAGATTCTCTCTATTGTAGCTGGCGAGTTTGGCCGGTCTGATTTGCCGATTGTCTCAAATATGGATTTTGGTCATACGGATCCGCAGCTCGTTCTGCCTCTCGGCGCAAGGGCAGATATCAACTCTGATCAACAGACGTTTCGTCTCCTTGAATCACCCTATGCGATACGAACACTTTAAGTTGCAAAAAACAGTGAAATATGGTAGAAACATTGTAGAACATAAACAAAATCTACGCACGGAGGACTACTGTGGACGAAAGGACGAATCGGGTCACAAGAACGCTGGAAGGAGACTGGATGAGCCGGGTTGTAGATCGCGTCTTGGAGATATTCCCCAACGAAGAGATATACACATGCGCCGCTGGGATTTCTCCCTCTGGACCTGTGCACTTTGGAAATTTCCGGGACGTGATGACCTCATTTGCGACCGCTTTCGAGTTGCGGCGCCGTGGCAGAGAAGCACGTCTTCTCTTCTCGTGGGATGACTTTGACCGGTTCCGCAAGGTACCGGCAGGCGTGGACGAATCCTTCACCCAGTACATCGGCATGCCTCTAAGCAGAGTGCCGGCACCCTGGAGGCAAGACAAATCCTATGCCCGTGTCCTGGAGGAAGAGTTCGAGGACGCCATGCGAGAGCTTGGCATTGAGCTGATCTACCGCTACCAAACCGAGGAATACGCCTCGGGCAGGTATACGGAGCTCGTCGCGCGCGCCATGCAGCAGCGCCACCGCATAGCCGAGATCCTGCTTTCCTTCATGTCCGAGAAGGGCAAGAGAAGTAGGGAGATCGACGAGATGGCGTATGCAAAGGAGCACTACCCTGTGTCGGTGTACTCTCGGTTCACCGGCAAGGATAACACAAGAATCCTGGAGTACGATGGCGAAACCAGGATAACCTACCACTGTCTGGACACGAATCAACGGGAGACGGTGGACTTTTCCGAGGTACCAATCGTCAAGCTGGCGTGGAAAATTGACTGGTCAATGCGGTGGAAGGCAGAGGGAGTTGTATTCGAACCAGGAGGCCACGACCACGCTTCCCCTGGAGGGAGTTACGATACCTCCAGCGCGATTGCCCGGGAAATCTTCGGTATTGAACCCCCGGTGTTCGTGGGGTACGAGTTCATCAACCTCCGCGGGCAGCCAGGCAAGATGTCCGGATCTAAGGGGAACGCGGCGACTCCGTCTCAGCTCCTCCGCATCTACCAGCCGGAGCTATTGAAGTGGCTCTACCTGCGCAAGAGTCCGCATCGGTCCTTCGATCTGGCGTTTGACACGGAGATCTATCGCCAGTACGACGAGTTCGAACAGGCAGTGCAGGACTTTCTGACAGAGGGAGAGGGTTCGGCCTACGCGCGTTCTCTGGCTCCTCTGTGGGAGGAACTGTCTCATCTCAAGCACAGAAACCCCATTCCATTTCGGCAAGCCGTGGCGTTCGGTCAGATCATGCAGTGGGACTCTGCGAAAGTGGTCTCGCTGGTGGAAAGGATGGGATTCGGCTACCATGCAGACTCAGTAGTAGAACTTCTCCGCAAGGCGCATTCATGGCTTGAGGATTACAACCCTCAAGAGATGATCGCCGTCCGCGAAACCGTCAACCAAGGATACGCTGAGGATATGAGCGAAGAAGCCAGGCAGCAGGTACGCCAACTTCGCGAATTCCTACTCTCTACGAAGGAGGTATCAGTAAAAGAGATTGAGGTAACAGTGTACGGGATTCCGCGGATTGAGGGGGTGTTGAACAGCGAGCTCAAGAAGCTGCAACGCTCCTTTTTCCGGGATGTGTACCAGCTATTGATTGACCGCGATACTGGTCCACGACTTGCGACTTTCATCTGGGCAATCGGTATAGAGCGAACCGCCGTGCTGCTCAATATCTAAAGAGGAGTAAGCACAGCAGTACACATATGGGCGGTGATCCTCGGATCACCGCCCATTTTATAATTTACGAAAGAAGAGCCAAAAAATTGACTGCGTTCTTTTGTAAAGATATACTGAATTATAACGCAGGCCGTTAGCTTAATAGTAAAGTTCCCAATTCTTTATTGGGGGGATGGAGGTGCGAATCCTTCACGGCCTACAACAATTCTAGTATGATCAGGATTAAGAACTTATCCAAGATATTTGATAACGGAAATCAAACAGTCAGCGTTTTCGATAATTTTAAT
>JAHIUP010000015.1 GCA_018816925.1 Patescibacteria group bacterium | reverse complement strand
TCCAGGGCGCGCTGAGGGTTCTCAATTCCTGCCAGTTCCACCACGAGGCGGGTGCCCTCCACCTGCACCACGGGCTCTTGCACGCCGAACAGGTTCACCCTCCGTTCAATGACGTCGCGCAGTCCCTCCATTGCCTCATCCCGCTCTCCTCCAGAAATAGAGGAAAGGTCTGCCTCGTATACAAGATGGAGCCCCCCCTGCAGGTCAAGTCCAAGAAGGAACGGCCTTTCTGGAACCGCGAGAGAAAGAAAGGGAACCTTCGCAAGCAAGGAGTTTGCCATTTGGGGAAACGCAAAAAGCCCGGCTCCCACGCCGAGCACAAGAACCAATAATGTAAGAATAAGCTTCTTCGCCCCTCTCATCGTTCCCTATCTTACCACATTCTGTCTCCCCCGCCAACCCAAACTATTCCAAAACTCGCTTCCGCCCGTCTCTTAAAAACTAAACCGAACCTAGGTTGAGCTAACTAAATAGTAGCTCTTTCTTCACTTATGCGTATGCGAAAGGGACCCATAGGGTCCCTTTCTGTATATCCTTATACCCTTACCCTCCTTACGAAAAGAGCTCTGGCAGATTTGATACAACTTTATCCGCTCCAAAGTAAAAGAGCTTGGGAGCGGTAAGCGTCTGCGACAAACCAATACAGTACATACCGTACCTCTTTGCGGCAAAAAGGTCGGCCGGGCCATCTGAAATCATGCACGCCCTCTGACCGAATTCCTTCAAGCTCACACCTGCCACATCTGCAAACAGACGAATATGATGGCGCTTGCCAGTTTCTATCCATTGCACTGATGTAAAACAACGGAGCAAGTCGCAGTCCTGCAGGAACCTGCGCGGATCCGGACTCCCGGTGCTAAGGAACAACACCTTCCCTTGTTCCTTTAGCTTACGCAGAGCTTCCTCCGTCCCTTCGTACAAGGACCTTCCTCGTACCAATTCCTCCACTGAAGCAAGGGCTTTGGAGACAAATCTATCTGCCGTCTTTACGGTTCGTCTCACACCAGGCATGGAGCCCAACCATGTAAGCCAGGAAGGGACGGGAACAGCCCCGCTTGAAATCCACACATCGCTCGTAAGCCAGCCGAGGGGAATCTGGAGAAGATAGGGTAGCATCCTCCGGTAGATGGTTTGCCCCCGCCAAAGAGTTCCGTCGCCGTCGAAGATAACATACGCAAAAGAACAGATATCTCGCTCCATTCCCTCTCACCCCCTTTCTTTGCGGAATGGAAAATCGTACAGCTACACTAATAGAAAACAGGGCTTCTGTCAAATATTGTGGAAAACTAAACCGTATTGTAGAAGCTAAATCGAATTTAGCTTGAGCTTGCTAAGCCGAACCTAGGTTGAGATTGAGGAGTTTGAGAAGGTTATGTCGCGAGCCAGCCACCATCCACATAGAGAGTGGCGCCCGTAATGTAGCTCGCCTCCTCGGAGGCCAAGAAAACCACGGCGGCAGACACTTCTTCGGGCCTTCCTATTCTTTGGAGCGGAATGCGAGCAATGAGTTCCTTCATTTCCTCCTTGGGTATGTTTGCCGCCTCAATCATGGGAGTGTCTATGGCGCCTGGAGCTATGGTGTTTACGGTAATGCCTAGCTTGGCCAATTCTACGGCAAGCGTTTCTGTCATACCGATCACGCCGCCCTTGGAAGCCGTGTAGTGGGCGCCGCCTTCAATGCCCACTCCCACCTGTCCGCAAGCTATTGAAGATAGGTTAATAATCCTGCCCCATTTGTTCTTTGCCATTTCACGGGCAGCTCGTTGCGCGCAGAAAAACTGGCCCCTAAGGTTAATCTCCAGCATTCTGTCCCAGTCCTCCTGCGTAATCTCCAGAGCCGGCTTGGGAACATAAATGCCAGCGTTATTCACCAAGATGTCCAGTTTCCCGAACTCCTGCACAACCCTCTGAAACGCGGAATCTATCTCCTGCACGTTCCGCACATCCATCTTCAGGGCAAGCGCCTGACCTCCTTGCGCCCGTATCTCGTCTGCAACCTTCTCACACTCCGCCTCATCAATGTCGGAAACCGCAACCTTTGCACCCTGGGAAGCCAATGCAAAAGCGTGGGTTTTTCCCATGCCCCTTCTTGCTCCCGTAACTAAGGCCGTCTTGTCTTTAAGGTCAAACATACGCAGTGGCAACTAGTGTTATTGTAGAACATACACAGCTTTCGTCCATAGAACTTCTCCACAGGTAAACTAGAGAGCGGCAAGCAAAGCAGAAACAATGCCCACAAGAAAGAT
>JAHIUP010000014.1 GCA_018816925.1 Patescibacteria group bacterium | reverse complement strand
CTTCGGGTTTTCCAGTTGAGGGCAGAATGCCAATACGTATTCTGGTAAAGTCCTTAGTTCCAAGTTCTTGCATGATGGATTCCACTCCCTTGTGGCCTGCCGACCCTCGGTTCTGAACTACCCGTATTTCACCGAACGGGATGTCTATATCGTCGTGCACAACCACGAGGTTTGCTAAACTCGGTTTAGCTTCTGCTAAATCGAGTTTAGCAAGAAGGGAGCGTACCGCCCTGCCGGAGTTGTTCATAAAGGTCTGGGGCTTGGCAAGCACAACCTTGCTCGGAGCAAGGATCTCTTGGAGGGAGCCCTCGGAAACGAGGGCGGAATACTTTTTAGAGAGTTTGAACTCGGGGAATCCGTGTTCTGCCGCAAACGCGTCCAAAGCCATAAACCCGGCGTTGTGCCGCGTTCCTTCGTATTGCTTTCCCGGATTGCCCAAACCCACGATGAGATACATATATACAATATTACTATACGAGCTTGTCCTTAGCCAGGCAAAGGAATGCTTGTCTCTGGGGGAAAATTCTGGTATGCTGAAGCACGCATGAAGAGCGCACTTGCTTTTTTAGGAGATGTAGCCAAGACGGTGCTTATCGCACTCTTAATAGTCATCCCCATTCGGGCATTCGTGTTCCAGCCCTTCCTCGTGCGAGGGAACTCCATGGAGCCGAGCTACCACAACGGGGATTATCTTATTGTGGATGAGTTTTCCTATCACTTCCGAGGGCCGGAGAGGGGAGAGGTTATCGTTTTTGAGTATCCCCGCGATCCGTCCCAGAGGTATATTAAGAGAGTGGTCGGCTTGCCCGGAGAAATCGTGGAGATTGCGGACGGGAAGGTAGTAGTGTACGAGGAGGACGAGAAGGCATTCGTGCTAGGAGAGCTTTACACGGAAGGCGCTACCATGGGCTCGGGTAAGATTTCCCTTAGAGAGGGGGAGTACTATATGCTGGGAGATAATCGCGAGCACTCGTCGGATTCCCGTACCTGGGGACCGGTTCCTGAAGAATATATTATAGGAAGAGCGTTTCTGCGGGTATTTCCCTTGAGCGCCTTCGCGATGGTGGAGTCCACGGCATACGAAGAATAGTTATATGCGCAAGCGGTAAACCTTCCGTTTTTTCTCATAATTTCACAGAGAAATCCTGTAATTCTTCGAAAAATACTTAGGTATGGCAAGGAAATCAAAGTTTCAGGCGCCCACGGGCATGCACGACATTCTTCCGGAAGACCAGCCCTATTACCAGAGGGTCTTTCAAGTAGGAGAAGAGATTGCGCAGTTCTACGGCTTCCAGAGGATAGAGACGCCTATTCTGGAGAACCTAGAGCTTTATGAGAAAGGAACGGGAGCGAGTACGGATATCGTAGAGAAGCAGATGTTTACCCTCAAGACAAAAGGGGGCGATATGCTTGCTTTGAGGCCCGAGTTCACTCCGGGAATCGCACGAGCGTACTTTGAACACGGCATGGTGGACAGGCCCCATCCAGTAAAGCTGTATGCTACGGGCCCCGTGTTTCGCTATGAGCACCCGCAGTCCGGGAGGTACCGGCAGTTCCACCAGTTCAATCTTGAAGTGTTTGGGGAACAATCCGCCGCCATAGATGCGCAGGTTATTCAGATGTTCTATTCCATGCTTTCCGACCTCAAGTTTTCCCATCTCATCATTGAGGTAAACAGCATTGGGGACAGTCAGTGCCGTCCTTACTATAAGAAGCTTTTAGCGAACTACTTCCGGACGAGGCAGAATGCTCTGTGCGCGGATTGTAAGAGGCGGCTCCGTATCAATGTGCTTCGCGTTCTCGACTGCAAAGAAGAGAAATGCCAGAGGGTGAGGGCGCAGGCCCCCCAGATTATTGACCACCTGTGCGACGAATGCAAAAGGCATTTTCGTTCCCTCCTAGAGTTTCTCGATGAGACCGATCTTCCCTACCACTTGGACCCTTATCTTGTCCGGGGACTGGATTATTATACAAAGACCGTGTTTGAGATTTTCTCGGAGCGCTTGGCGCAGCAAGAGCAGGAAGGTGGAGTTTCCAGAAACGCCCTTGTTGCGGGAGGCCGCTACGACAATCTTCTCAAGCTCTACGGAGGCAAAGAAGTGCCTGCCTTCGGAGGAGCTGTGGGTGTGGAGCGTGTGGCGGAAGGGATGCGCAGGTTCGGATTTCCTGCGGTTCACGAGATTGTTCCCCGAGTGTTTTTGGCCCAGCTTGGAGATTTGCCCAAGAAAAAGAGCATCCGCCTCATAGAGGAGTTTCGGAAAGCGCGAATTCCCCTAGCAGAATCTTTGGGAAGGGACTCACTGCGCGCCCAGCTTGCGAGGGCGGATAAGTTGGAGGTTCAGTACACGCTTATCCTGGGGCAGAGAGAGGTACTGGACAATACTATCGTAATCCGTAGAATGGACACTGGTGAGCAGGAAACCGTACCTTCAGAGAGGGTGGTAGAGGAGATTAGGAGGCGCCTCAAGAAGATTTGAACATGGAAGGGTGTGTGTTTTGCAAGATAGCGGAAGGTAAGCAGGAGGCGGATTTCCTCTTGAAAGAGGATGGACTCGTGGTGTTTCGGGACATTCATCCCAAGGCCCCGTTCCATGTGCTCGTGGTTCCTAGAAAGCACATCGTTTCTGCAAAAGACCTTCAAGAAGAAGATAAGGAATTAGTGGGAGAACTTGTGCTCGCCGCAAGAAAAGTCGCACAGGAACAAGGTGTGGAAGGATACAAATTATTAGTGAATGTGGGGAAAGAGGGGGGCCAGCTCGTGGACCATTTCCATGTGCATGTCCTTGGCAATCTTCCCCGCATCACCGAGGAATCACTATGAGTTTGGAAGTACAGAAAACAGAAAGAGAGCCCAACCAGGGACTCGTAAGGAGGTTCATGAGGCGCCTCCGGAATTCGGGCATCTTAGTTACAACAAAGAAAAACAAGTTCCGTAAGCGGAAGCCCTCGGACCGCCTCAAGAAGCGCACCGCGCTCCGCCGTCTTAGCAAGAAGAAAGAGTTTGAGCGTCTGCAGAAGCTCGGCAAGGTAGAGGCACGCAGATGAGCGTTGATGAATAGCAGATAATCTGCGGAAATCTTATGCCTCTAAAGCAGCAAATTCAAGAGGACCTAAAGAAAGCTCTCAAGGCAAGGGAAGAGCCCAAGGTGGGTGCCTTGCGCATGCTTCTCGCGGCCATTCAGAACAGGGAAAAGGCGGGAACAAAGGAGACGGAGCTCAAAGACCAGGAAGTGCAAGAGGTCGTATTCTCGGAAATAAAGAAACGGAGAGAGGCAACGGAGGCCTATGAGAAGGGTGGAAGGCCGGAGCTTGCCGCGAAAGAACAGGCAGACGTCGCTATTTTCCAGGCCTACCTTCCCGAGCAGTTGAGTCAAGAAGAGCTCCTCAACATTGTGAAGGAGGCAATTGAGGAAACAGGAGCTTCGGGCCCCCGAGATATGGGTAAGGTTATAGGACTAGTTATGGAAAGAGTGAAGGGAAGGGCCGAGGGGGCCCAGGTAAGCGGCATGGTAAAAGAAGGACTCTCTTCCTAATTCCTTATGGCATTCTTTAACTGGGACGCGCTAAAGGCGTTGGCTATTGCCACCATTGTTTTGGTGGTAGGGCTTTTTGTACTCGTTTGGCAGTACAACCGACTCGCGGAAGAACGCCTTTCCAAACTTGAGACCCAGATTCAAGAACAGCAGGAGGCCATAGAGGAACAGAAAGCGGAGAACGTGCTCACCTCGTTCCTTGTTTTTCGCGTGGCAGGAGACGAAGGGCCCCTTCGTTCCTTTCTCACGGAGCGGGCGGCCCAACAGCTGGCTGAAGGAAAGATTCTAGCGGAGGGAGTCGCAGGGTACGAGATACTTGGGAAACAGGATGTCGGCGAGGATACTTTTCGTTTTCAGGTGAATCTCAAGCTTGAAGGCCCGCCTTTCACCCAGGTGGAGATAATCTTCGTGGAGAAGTTGCTTGACCACTACTACGTGGATTCCGTGGAGCTGGCGGGGTAGGAGAAGTTGGCTTTAGGTACTCTTGCGGTTCTAGCTTGACAAAGGACTTTTTTATAATATGCTTAATTAATGAATACTAAATACATGAAATCACTTTTTGTGCTCCGTGTACTCTTAATTATTTCTTTTGTAGCTGGAGCCGTGCTCGTTTCCCCTGGGACGGTAAACGCAGCTTCGCTTAGCGAACCCCAAATTCAATCCATTCTCAACCTTTTGCAGGTGTTTGGGGCAGATTCTTCGGCCGTACAAAACGTAGAGAAAGCCCTGCGGGGCGAGTCAACCTCAGCGGCTCCCCAAGAGACCAGGTTTTGCTATTCTTTTACCAGGAATTTTGGCGTAGGAACTATGGGAGCTGACGTGCGTGCGCTCGCGCAAGCCCTTCAGAAAGAAGGTGTGTACAGCGGGCAGATTACAAGCACGTTTACGGAGCCCCTTGCTTCTGCCGTAGTGGAGTTTCAAGAGAAATACCAACAGGATGTGTTGGGTCCTTGGGGTCTTACCAGGGGTACGGGTTTTATGGGCGGCACCACTCGGGCAAAGCTCAACGCGCTGTACGGATGCGGCGTTGCACAAGTTTCTTCGCCCACCCCAATACCAATTCCGTCCCCAACGCCGCCCGTCACTTCGGTCGTAGCCCCCGTAATAACGAGCATCTCCCCGAACTCGGCTTCTCAAGGAGTTGATCGGGCAAACATGACGATTTTCGGCAGAAACTTTACAGGAGCCGGCACCCAGAGCGGATGTGGCCTGTCCAACGTATTCAATAATCAGGGATTCCAGATTGTTTCCTGCAAGGTAGTATCCGATACTCTTATTTCAGCGCAATTTACGGTCGCAGATGATGCAACGCCAGGCGTAAGAGCTATTAATCTCTCGACGCCCACAGGCGGGGGGAGCAATAAGGTCAACTTTACCGTCGTCGCCAAGACAAGTGTACCTTCCATCACCGTGCTTTCTCCTAATGGTGGAGAGAAATTTACTATAGGATCGCCAATAACCATTAAGTGGCAAAATACTAATTATCGCGAGAGCATTGTTAATATTGCTTTATACAAGAGCGATACCATTCCCGGTAAT
>JAHIUP010000013.1 GCA_018816925.1 Patescibacteria group bacterium | reverse complement strand
TCGTTCCTCAAGGTTCGTTCCACAAGGGAAAGGCGCCAGCAGGCAGACGCCTTCGCCCCTTCGCATTCCTGTTGCAGGGCCGCGCGTATGGGGGCGAGGAATTCTTCCACCTGATTTCGCAGAGTGGAGTCCCACTTCAAGATAAGAAGGGCGGCTTCATGCGCTTCGTCCCAGTTCCCGAGTTCCTTGTGGGTGAGAGCGAGGGAAGCTGCATACTTTGGTTCTTTCGTCATGTAGGCGAGGCGCTCATAGGGTTTTGCCATCAGGTCGTAGTGCCCGGTATCTTTGTAGGCAAAGGCAAGCTGGTTTATGTGAGAGAAAGGAAGGAACCTCTGATTTTCCAACTCATTGAAGTCCCGTTCCACCGCTTCCAGGTTTCCCATGTAGACATTTGCAAGCGCCCGTTCCCATAAGCATTCGTTGTTTTCTGGATTGAGCGCAATGCATTGCTCAGCTGTTTCTACTGCCCTGGCGTAGTTGCCCGCCAGGCGGTTCGTTCTCGCCCATTTTTCATACACCCCTGCCCTTTTGGGACTTAGCTCCTGCGCTTTTTGGAGCGCGGCTTCCGCCTCTCGCGCCAAGGCATCGCGTTGTTCACCTTCTTGGACAGAGCTCACCACGATATTGAGGTAGTCGGCTTTTGCGAGGTATGTTCGAGAGTACCAGGGCCTTGCCAGGGCGGCTTTGTCAAGAAGCGCCGCCGCTTTTAAGGCAAGCGTTACCCGGGTCTGCGGGTCTTCGGTTGCCGCGATGCAGGCGCGAATGATATTCGTGTACTGCGCGGGCAGATAATAGTTAAGGGAAGGACTTGGAGAAGAAATGCCCTCTGCCTTTTGGAGGGCTTGTTGGCACAATCCTTTCTCTGCCTGGAACACCGCGATGCTCATCTCCTTGTTCGCCAGCAGTGGCGCAATGCTGTGCTGAAAGAGAAACCATATACTCATCAACGCGAGGACACTAATTAGCCCGATACCGCCGATTGATGCGAGTGGAAGGCGGCGAGAGACGGATGGAGATGGGGTTGAGATTAATTGAGATGAAGCAGAGATGAGGTGGAAGGAGTAGCCAACAAGGAAGAAAAACACGAGGTACGTGGCAAAGGTATTAAAAGAGAACATTCCCTGGACAAGATATCCAAAGAACGCCGCCTGGACGCCTGTCGCTTGAAGTTTGAGGTTCGGTTTTTTCCTTTTGAGTAGCTGAAGGTTCCATAAGAGCGAAGCAATGAAGGCGAGAAATATCGCAAGACCAAGGACTCCTGTTTCAAGGAGGAAATCAATATAGATATTGTGGCTTGTGTCCCACCAGCCAATGGAAGCAAGCAGGGGGGTTTTTGTTGAGTCGTAGAAGCTGTCTAAGGCAATGGCGGCATTTGAGGGTCCCCAGCCCAGAATTGGCCTTTGTACGATTGCGTTGCCAGCAACTTCCCAGGCGGAGAACCTGGCGTCGTCGGTAATGCGTTCTACAGAGAGACGGTACCAGAAGGTTTCTGCTTCCGGTACTTGCTCCAAAAAGGCGGGGAGGATTGGATGAGTGTTTGCGTATAAAATAATGAGGGAAACAACAAGAACGGCGGCTCCAAGCCCTATCTTTACGAGCTTGCGCCGGGGGAGCGCGGCCAACAGGAAAAAAATGGCGCCAGCTCCCAGTCCAAGAAGAGCTGCGCGGCTCAAGGTAATAAAAATTACGTAGATAAATAAAAGGAGAGCCGCCGCGATTGCCGCGCGGCGCTTTACGTTTTGTTCTTGCCAAAGAAACGCGAGTCCTAACAGGGTAAGAAACACAAGGAACATTGCGAGGAATAAGGGATTTCCCACGGTTGCAACAGGCCTCCCGTATGAGATGAGCACCCCAGAGAAGAATTCTAAGTTTTGGAAGACGGCCAGGAGGGAGAGCCCGATTCCCGTGCCCAGCAGTACGTACCAGAGGCGGCTCCATTCTTGCGTCTTGAGCGCGAGAAAGGCAGTTACCGTAAAGCCAATGTAGAGAAGATAATTAAAGGCGCCCCACGCGCGGGTGGGCTCGTCCAAGAAGCTGCGCGAGGGGTCTATGGAGAATATAGTTGCGAGCGCCATAATACCTCCCAGCGCGTATAAAAGAGCCCAAGGGATTTTGGCCGGGCCGTGGGGTACAAACAGAGAGAGACGTTTTATTTTTGTGAGCTGCCATGCGAAAACAAGGAAGAGGGGAATAAAAAGTATGCGAAAGACCATGGTTTGTCCCCATGCGGGAGGCGAGAACAAGGGAGGAATGTTGAGCAGGGGAAGCAGAAGGAGAACCGCAAATCCCCAAACGACTATCCGGTACCAACCTGCGCTAAGCGCGGCCGAAGCGTTGCCATACATATAAATTTATGATACAGAATAGTTATTGTGAATTCAAACTTTTTCCTTTTATGTCTAAAACTATAGTAGCTGTGAGCGGAGGATTTGATCCCGTGCATGTAGGCCATATCCAGCTGATGAGGGCGGCAAAGAAGCTCGGCGATGAGTTGGTCGTGATTTTGAACAACGACAACTGGCTCAAGAAAAAGAACGGATTTGTATTTATGCCGCAGCTTGAGCGCAGAAAAATTCTTGAGGAGCTCAAGTGCGTTGACAGGGTTGTACTCACGGCGCACGGTCCTTCCTCGGAGGACATGAGTGTATGCCGTGAGTTAAGGAATATAAAGCCGGATATTTTCGCGAACGGAGGAGATCGCACGCGCAAGAACATTCCAGAAGCCCAGGTATGTAAAGAGATTGGATGCGAAATGGCGTTTCGTGTTGGAAGAGGCGGGAAAATCCAATCAAGCTCTTGGCTGCTCCAGAGGTTCTTAGAGAAAAAGCGTAGTGGCCCTTATTGACACCCCTTGGATTTCTTCTAGTATGAACACCATGGAGGAAATACAGCATAATCAGCTTTATACCACGGAAGAGGCAAGGAATTTCCTCCGGATTTCCGAACGCACCATGAAGCGCTGGCTCAAAAAGGGTATCATTCGGGCAAACAAGCTTGGCGGCAGATACCGGATTCTTGGGTCCGAATTGTTAGAGCTGGTGTCTCCGGAAATGGAGCGGAAGGCAGATGGAGCGTACAAACGGTTTAAGAAAAGAGTACGAGAGAAAATCGCATCATGGTAGGCATTTTAGGATACGGAGAAGTTGGCAAAGCAGTTGCCAAATTTTATAGGAACCCGCGCATTAAAGACATTGGGCGCGATGACGGACTTGCGGGAGTAGAGGTACTGCACGTGTGCATTCCCTGGAGTAGAAAGTTTGAGGAGATTGTGCTCAAAGAGATAAAGAGCGTAAAGCCCGGGGTTACCGTCATTCACTCAAGCGTGGCCCCCGGCACCACTAAGCGCCTCATTTCTAAATTGCCGCCCGGCCTGCGAGCGGTGGCGCATAGCCCCATTCGAGGCGTTCACCCCAATCTGTATAAGGGCATTAAAACATTTGTGAAGTACATTGGAGCGGAAGATTCAGCGACCGGGAACAAAGCGAAGAAACATTTGGAAAGCGTTGGGATGAAATGCCGGGTGTTTGTGCCAGCCGTGACTACTGAACTAGGGAAGCTTCTCTCTACCACTTACTACGGCCTCGTGATTGCCTGGCATGGGGAGATGGCAAAGATGTGCAAAGAGCTCGGCGTTGACTTTGACAAGGCAGTAACTGATTTCAATAGAACGTACAACGAGGGTTACACGAAGCTTGGCAAGAGGAATGTGGTGCGCCCCGTGCTCTATCCTCCAAAGGGAGGGTTGGGCGGCCACTGCGTTATTCCGAACGGTGAGACCTTAAAGAAGTTCTTTAAAAGCACGGCGCTTGATTTCCTTTTAGAGTATAAAGAAAAACACCATGGGAATACTTGAGCTGTTCAAGGGCGTCCTCCGAAAGAATACGAAGATTCTTGCTTTGGCCAGAAGAGGGAGATGGATGGTGGAGTTGCTGGCAGCAGATTTTGTTCATCCGGATAAGTTTGCGCTTTTTTTAAAGCTTAGGCCTTACACCATGATTGGGTACAAGCGCCTTTCCAGCGTGTATGAATTAGCTCGCAAAATAGAATGTGAAAAGATTCCAGGGGCTTTTGCGGAGTTCGGCGTATGGAAGGGAGGGGCGGCAGGGTGTATGGCGGCGGTAGCGCATAAGGCCCGGTCCGGAAGAAAGGTATGGCTCTTTGATTCTTTTGAGGGGCTCCCGGAACCCACAGAAAAGGACGGGGAGCTTGCCGCGGATTTTTCTTCCCAGCGTACCTCGGGGAAGCTAAAGACGATTGAGAAGCTCGTGGGGCCGCGAGAGGACGCCGAGCGCCTTCTTTTTTCAATTTTGCGTATTCCTGGGGAGCAGGTACGAATTGAGGAGGGCTGGTTCCAGAACACCGTTCCGCATGTTAAAAAGGAACTTGGGCGTATTGCGATTTTGCGGCTTGACGCTGACTGGTACGAATCTACGAAGTACGTGTTGGAGGAGCTCTATGAGCAGGTGGCGCCGGGCGGGTATGTGATTTTTGACGACTACGGCGACTGGGAAGGATGCAGGAAGGCGGTGGATGAGTTTTTTGCGGAGAGAGGGTTGCGCCAGCGTCTCATCCCAATTGACGGCTTTGCAGTGTATTTCCAAAAGCTATGAAGTTCAACATTGCATTTCAAACAACCACGGCGCTCGGAATACCGCTTCCGGGAACCGACCCTCAATCCGCCAGCGTCGGATTGGGGTCTGCGCTCTCCCCGGCCGGACTCCGCTTCGCGGAGACCATGCTCCGGCCGGGTCCGAGAGCTTCCCGGAGAGCGGCATTTCCTCG
>JAHIUP010000003.1 GCA_018816925.1 Patescibacteria group bacterium | reverse complement strand
GCTTTTTGTTCCTGCGGTTTTTGGATATTCAACTCCATTGTGTAGAGTTTCTCCAGCTCTTGCTTCACCGGCGAGAGGACGAAGCGGTTAATCTCTGCGGAAATATCCTCTGCGGTTTTCTTTTTGAGTTTTACTCCTGCCTGAAGCTCCCCGGCCAATTCCGTGGGGCGGAGGAGACCCATAAGCACAAGTCCAACGGAGGATGCAACTGGAGAAACTTCTTTCGCGCCGTTTCGCTCGCAGATGTTGAAGATGTGGTCTGCGGTCTCCTGCGAGAACACTGCCTCCTGGAGTTCCTGGGGAAGCTTGTTATAAAGGCCCCATAACTCTTCTTTGGTGTATTGTTTTGCCATACACATTTAGTATATCACATCCCCCAAAATGTAAAAACCGAGCGGGGAAGTGGGCAAGAACAGAGCTTGACATATTTCCTTATGTACTTTATAATATACTCACGTTATAAGTTCATTTTATGTGATTGAGGCCATGCCCAAGAGCTGTGCCTCGGAAAGGAAAGTGCTATGGAGTGGTACTGGATAGCAGTGTTTGTTGTAGTATCTGTGGTTGTGGTGCTGGTGGTTATTGGTCTCGTCCGGTTCTCCCCAGTAGGCCTTGCGACGATGCTCGGGTTCCCTGGCTCCGGAGATGTTTCCCCAGATGCAAGGGTTGTTATAGAGCGGCTTGGTAAGTTTCACACAGCGGTGGGACCTGGAGCATTTTGGTATCTCCCTGGGGCGTTTCGACTTCGGAGCGATGTCCGAATTGCGATAGATACCGTAACTCTTTACCGAGACGAAGGGCATTCCGCAAGAAAGGATCTTTCGGATGGCTCGGTAACAGTAATTGGGGCAATTGGGGTATTCCGGATTTTCAACCCAGACACACCCTACCGGGACGACGGCACCCCAGATGCTGTGCATGGCAAGAGTGGAGTGTACCGCGCTACTTACGGGACAACCGATTACAAGAGGGATATCAAAGACCTTCTTGAGACGGTACTCACAGGGCACATTACTTCCTACTCGTCGGTAGATGCGCTTCTTGCATTACCTAACTACGAGTTTTGGGAAAGCGAGCTCATAGCAGATATTCCTGCCACAGAAGATCATCCAGCAGATAATGTACGTGAGCGGGTGAAGAATGCTGCACAGCAGATTGGCATGGAGATTCTGCGTGTGCAGGTGCAGGATTTTGAGCAAACTCCAGAGGCACGTCAAGCGCGCGAAGAGGTAAACAGACGGGAGCGCGAAGCAGACGCGGCAAGTTTCGTTGCCGAGCGCACAGCGGAAGAAGTAATGGGCGCTTTTATTGCCATGTGTGCGACGGCAACAGGGCGCAGTCGCGAGCAGGTTCAGCAAGATATTGACAACGACCGTGAGCTCCAAAAGAAGATTTGGGAATTTGCCCGGGATATTGTGACGCGGAAGATGTCAATTGATGGCAAGGCCCTTCAGGATATCCGTATCCCGGACGGGGGCGATCTGCGTACGATCATTGGGGGATTCATGGCGAGGGCCCGGGGCACATAAGAGAGGAGGAATCGTGTTTGGATTTGGAAGAAGACGGTACACGGGAACGAGCGTCCCCAACGCCCCTTCCGCTGGAAGAAGGAGACGTTGGCATTTGTCCATTCCTATCCCCGGCAGTCCCCAGCGCCAGCTAAGGAAGGCAATCGCGAAGGAGTGGGAAGAGCGGGTGAAGAGATCTAATGGCACACAGGCCGCGGAAGAGAGGGCCAGGAGGGAGAAGTTTCTCAAGCAAGTTGAAGATTTGGAGAGGCGCCAACTTGGGCACATTTCAAGAGGGACCAAGGGGGTACGCGCCAAGCTTGAAAGAGAAAAAGAGGCAAGTGCACGAGGGGGGGTTGGAAGAGGAGACGGTTTTCTCCACCAACTTCTGCCGAAGCGGAGGCGGTACACAGGGTCCTAATGGACCCCAAGGGAAAGCATGGGGCGGATAGGCAAATTGCCAATCCGCCCCCCATTTTTTAACATAAGGGAACCCCGTGTTATATGGTGAATCCAAGCTGCTGCCCGGCCTGACTATCAATATAATGGAGTAGTCCTGGATTGTTCGCAGTAAGCCATGATCTTGGAGTGTTAGGCGCGGGCGCTAGGGCATGGAGGCGTCTTTCCAGCGCATCCACGCCCCGTTGGCCGTGCTGAGTAAGGAAATTGCCCATATGACGACCATCCCAGCTCGTTAGCATACGGTCTAAGGCGTCGTCGTGATCGAACACGCCTGCAGACATCTGTTTTACTCGATCGGGTCGCATGCCACGGAGCATGCTTTGCCGTTCGGCCAAGACCTCTGCAGGGGTAACTGCGGCTGCCTGAGTATATGTTACCCGGCTTATGGGAATTCCCAGGTTCTCTGCCGCAATAGAGCGTTGGATCTGGAGATTTGGGATCAGGTGGGAGAATGCCGCCTGCATATCTTTGTGCGCGCCTCGTTCTTCTGCCTGGCCGTAGACTCGCCCGAGAAACGCATCAAACTCATCCTTACCGAACGCTTTCCTTACATCGTCAATGTCTCCACTTTTAATTTTTGCGTTGATGTACCCGATTTTCTTCTCAACGGGATCAGTACCCTTCAATAGTGAGGCAACAGTGGCCTCATCCATTTTTGCGGCATCCGCCTCTGCGAGAGCGCTTTGTGCCTTTAGTGCCTGGAGATTCTTTGAGCCCGCCGTTCTTCCTATAGCCCGCGCAAACGGCATAAAGGGACGGCCTATGGTTTTTGCCCGCCAACCTCCACCTCGCGAGGTGGACTGTTCCAGTTGTTGGGCGGCTTTTTGTACCGTTCCACTTTCTGCCATACGGCTCCGCGTCCAAGAGAGTCCTTTTTTTCCTCCCTCCTTGTACGCCCCCAGCCCGGTTTTCTTCCCCCAGTCCATAATGAGGCGAGAACCCTCTGGGGCAAGGGCGGTACTGAGCATAACTCCGAGGAACAGAAATGCGAGAGACGCAAGCGGGGCGAAGAAAGCCCCCACGAACTCCGCCGCTGCCCCGGAGGCGTACCCCGAAATTTTACCCGTATCCATGGCGAGCATGGCACCGGAAAGGTATAAGAAGAATGACATTGGGACTCCTACAAGTGCCCATTGTATAAGATTCTTCCACCAGCGCTGCCATATACCTCTTGTTGCAGGAAGAGTGGAAGCGAGAAAGGCAAGGGGGGCGAGAATGGAAAGAAGCCAGAGTACTACCGTACGAGTTGCAAAAAGCAGGAGGGTGATAAAAAGGATGATGGTGCCGAGGAAGAAATACAGAATCCGTACGATATTCGAACCAAGTTCTGTACCAGGGTTCCCGCCCCAGGGATTCGTGGCCCAGGCAGCATCTGTCGTTCTCTCAAGAAAGAAGCTAACGATAATGTTGCCCAGATCCGCAAATAGGCCAACGAGCACCCCGCTAAAGTTAATAAGGAGGGC
>JAHIUP010000012.1 GCA_018816925.1 Patescibacteria group bacterium | reverse complement strand
TCGATATACTACCTCTTAGATAACTCTTCCGGGCTCACCTCCTGCGGCTTCGCGGCCTCCTGCGAAGCCATCTCCTTCTCTTTCTGCTTGCGCTCCTTCTTCGTGAGTTTGGCGAGAACGTCTTTCACCTCTTTACCACGGTACGCGCCGCAATTCTCGCAGAGAATATGGGGAGGAACCCGCTTGCCGCATTTAGAGCACGAGACAAGCTGAGGAACCCTCAAGTACTTGTGCATCCGTGCCTGTCCCTGCCTGGATTTTGACCTATGCTGCTTTGGTACTGCCATACTCCACCACTCTACTCCAAAAGGCCGCGCCTTGCAAGTGCAAGAGGCGGCAACGTTCAAACTTGGTTTAGCCAAGTTATACGCACCTAGTTTAGAGAACGGGCAACTGGCGCAAAACTCTTCCGATGTAGGGGACAAGGGCCGTACTTCTTGAGTGCTTCCATGTGGTATCTCGTTCCATACCCCTTGTGCCGGTCAAACCCATACTTGGGGTATTTCTGGTGGAGGCGCCTCATGAGTCGGTCTCTTTCCACCTTGGCGACAATAGAGGCCAGCATACAGAGAGGCACGGTATCATCTCCGTGGGGAACGGCCCTTTGCTTGCAGGGAAGGGAAAGGAGCATGTTCCCATCAATAATTAACTCTCCAACGCCCACTCCCTTTTTTTCCAGATTACGCACCGCCTTCTCCATTGCGAGACGGGTGGCATTCCGGATGTTTACGCGGTCTATCACTCTTTCGGAAACCATACCAATCCCCCACTCCACCCCCGGGTGCGCCTTCAAGACCGCGTAGAGCTCCTCTCGCGCCCTCTCGCTCAAGCGCTTGGAATCAAAACTGCCCCGCAGGGAAAGCGAGGAATCCTTGAGTACCAATGCAGCCGCCACTACGGGGCCTGCCAGAGGCCCCCTTCCCACCTCGTCTATTCCCGCTACCAGAAACTTCTTTGCCATATGTACTTCAATTGTAGGGTACCCTCCCATTTGATACAATGAAACACTATGGCAAAGAGTTTCACTCACCTGCATGTGCACAGCCACTTCTCTCTGCTGGACGGCCTGCCCAAGATAGACCAGCTTCTGGACCGGGTTCAAGAGCTTGGCATGGATTCTGTTGCGCTTACGGATCACGGAAACCTCTATGGAGCGGTAGAATTCTACCAAAAGGCAAAGAAGAGGGGTATCAAGCCCATCGTGGGGGCAGAAATCTACATTGCCCACGAGGGCATGAAGCAGAAACGGCCCAACATAGACGACAAGATTTATCATATGGTCGTGCTCTGCAAGAACGAGCAGGGGTACCGGAATCTTGTGAAGATCCTGACGGTTGCCCACCTCGAGGGATTCTACTATAAGCCAAGGGTGGATGAAGAGTTCCTCGCCCAGCACGCGGAAGGTCTCATTGCGCTATCTGCATGTCTCACAGGAAAAATCCCTCGCCAGCTTACCGCAGGAAACAGCAAGGAAGCAGAGCTCACCGCCCTGAAGTATCTGGAGATTTTCGGGGAGGGAAATTTCTATCTGGAACTCCAACACCATCCTCATATTCCCCAACAAGAGAAGGTTAACGAAGGACTAAAGGCAATCTCCAAGAACACCGGCATCCCTCTCGTAGTCACCAACGACTCCCACTACCTACGCCGCGAGGACGCGGAAGCCCAGGACGTGCTCATGCTTATCAATACGGGCGCAAAGCACGACGACCCAGAACGCCTCACTCTCACAGCAGACGACTTCTCCTTGAGGTCTGCAGAAGAAATGGCTGAACTCTTCCAAGACCTGCCCGAGGCCGTGGCGAACACCACCAAGATTGCAGAGGCCTGCAACCTGGAGCTAGAACTTGGAAAGACCCGACTTCCTGCCTTTCCTCTCCCTCCAGGGAAAACGGCAGACAATTACCTCAAAGAGCTCTGCGAGCAAGGATTCAAGGAAAAGCCACTTGTTCTTGAATACAAAGGAGTGCGGGACCGGCTTACGTACGAACTTGAGGTTATCAAGGAAACGGGGTTCGCTTCGTATTTTCTCATCGTGCAGGACTTCGTGAACTGGGCAAAGAGCAAGCACATTGTAGTGGGTCCCGGAAGGGGTTCTGCGGGAGGGTCTTTGGTCTCCTACCTGCTCGGCATCACAAACATCAATCCCCTGCAGTACAACCTCATCTTTGAACGCTTCCTCAACAAAGACCGGAATGAGCTGCCCGACATTGACCTGGACTTTGCCGACTCCCGGAGGGACGAAGTAATTGAATACGTGGCGCAGAAGTACGGGAGGAACCACGTCGCCCAGATTATTACCTTTGGAACCATGGCCGCCCGCGCCGTCATACGGGACGTGGGAAGGGCTCTTGGCTACGAATACGCGTACTGCGACCGCATCGCAAAACTCATTCCCTTTGGAAAAACCCTTGAGGAAACCCTAAAAGAGGTAGATGAATTCCGGGAGTTCGTGGAGGCAGACGAAAAGGCCGGCCGCCTCGTGGACCTCGCCAAGAAGCTTGAGGGGGTGGCTCGCCACGCCTCCACGCATGCCTGCGGCGTCGTGATATCCGCAGAACCCATGGAGAATCTCGTACCGCTCCAGCACCCGACCCAGAACGAGGGCACCGTGGTGACGCAATACGAAATGCACAGCATTGAGGACCTCGGACTTCTCAAAATGGACTTCCTCGGCCTAAGCAATCTCACTCTCATTGAAGAAACCCTCAAGCGCATCTACGCAATATACGGGAAGAACGTGGACATTGAGAACATCCCGCACGATGACCCCGCGGTGTATAAACTCCTTCAAGATGGGGAAAGCACAGGGCTCTTTCAACTGGAAAGCGGCGGTATGCGACGGTATCTTAAGGAACTCAAACCCACTCACTTTGAAGACCTCATCGCTATGATAGCTCTCTATCGCCCCGGGCCCATGGAGCTTATCCCTGACTTTATCAATCGCAAGCACGGGAAAACCAAAATCACCTACCTCCACCCCAAACTGGAACCCATACTCAAGAACACCTACGGCATTGCCGTATACCAAGAACAGGTACTGCAGATAGCTCGGGAGCTCGCGGGATTCAGCTACTCGGAAGCCGACGTCTTGCGCAAGGCAATCGGCAAGAAGATCAAAGAACTCCTGGAAGAGCAGCGCGAGAAATTCGTAGGCGGAATAGTGCGCAACGGAATCAACCAAAAGATAGCGGAACAGCTTTTCACCTTCGTGGAACCATTTGCGCGCTATGGATTCAATCGCGCGCACTCGGCCGCCTACGCCATCATTGCCTACCAGACCGCCTGGCTCAAGGCGCACTACCCCGTGGAGTTTATGTCCGCCCTCCTCACCCAGGAACGCAACGACATAGAGCGCATCGCCTTCCTCATCAGCGAATGCAAAAAAATGGGCATTAAGGTACTGCCGCCGGATATCAATGAGAGCTTCAGTTTCTTCTCGGTGGTGCCAGAGAAAAACCAGATACGCTTTGGCCTCGCAGCCATCAAGAACGTGGGTGAGGGCATGGTAGCCGCCATCATCCAGGAAAGAAAAGGACAAGGGCCCTTCCTCTCCATTCAGAACTTCATGGAACGCCTAGGCGGGAACGGCTTGAACAAAAAATCTATGGAATGTTTTGTCAAGGTGGGGGTCTTTGACGCGTTCGGGGAACGGAACCTTCTCTTGAACAACCTGGACGCCCTCCTGCAAATAGGCAGGGAGAGCTCCAAGGCAAAACAGAACGGCCAACAGCCGCTCTTTGGAGGGCTTCCGGATGGCGGCTCTCTCGCTTTGCAAGAGACAGTACCTGCGGCCGAAAAGGATCTCCTCACTTGGGAAAAGGAACTCCTCGGGCTCTATATTAGCTCTCATCCCTTAGAACACATACGGAATATCTTAGAACAGCGTGCCTTTCCGCTTTCCAAAGTAATGGGAGACGCAACATTCCGCATGCAAATGGCAAGCCGCCGTATTCTGGTAGGCGGAATTATTGCGGCCGTAAAGAAAATAGTGACGAAATCGGGAAGGCCTATGCTCTTCCTGACATTAGAAGACCTCACCGACAAAGCGGAAGTTGTGGTATTTCCCAATCTTCTAGAACAGGACCCCTCTGCCTTTCAAGAGAACTCACTCGTGTTTGTAAACGGAAGAATCGACACAAGGAATGGAGAACCCAAGCTCATAGCGGAACACGTAGAGCGCATCATAGAATCCTCTTGACAAACCTCCAGTAAACTTCTAAATTATTTAGTGCAAGGGGGAGCGCCTGGCTCTATGGATAGCAACGAGTGGGCAAGCAGAGTCGCTTTCCGTGTTTCGTGTTTGAGGTGTGGTAACAACTGCTCACTGCTGACATTGCCGTGACTCTATATGCCAGTCCCCCCTTGCCATAAAGCCATCCTCGGATGGCTTTTTCCTTTTCGCCGTACCCTGGCTCCCCTCTCTTTTTCGTGGTAATATCTATTAATTATCACAACCACTATGGAGCAAGGACAACTCGACAACATACGCCATTCCTTCGCGCATCTTCTGGCCGCCGCGGTCAAGGAACTTTTTCCGCAGGCACAATTGGGCATAGGTCCGGTTATTGAAGACGGATTCTATTATGACTTCGCTTTGCTCGCCGAAGCCGACCTCTCCAAGATTGAAGAAAAAATGCGGCAGATAGCAAGGAAGAATCTCGCCTTCAAGAAAGAACTCTGGCCCGCTCTCAAGGCAACGCAGTATTACAAAAAGGAAAAACAGCCCTTCAAGCTAGAGCTCATCAAGGAGCTTTCTCAAGGAAAGAAACCCGCCTCCACTAAAGCTACAACGGATAAAGTTGGTATGGTCTGGACGGGCAAGCTATTTCTTGACCTGTGCCGTGGAGGCCACGTAAAAAATACCAAAGAACTTCCCCTAGACGCCTTCAAGCTTACGCGGGTAGCCGGTGCCTACTGGAAAGGCGACGAGAAGAACCCCATGCTCACAAGAATCTATGGGGCGGCGTTCTCCACAAAAAAGGAGCTTGCCAGCCATCTTACTATGCTAGAAGAAGCGGAACGGCGGGACCACAAGAAACTAGGTCCGGAGCTCGGTCTATTCACATTCTCGGACCTCGTGGGCTCTGGTCTTCCCCTATTCACGCCCAAAGGAACGATAATTCGAAGGACTCTTACGGATTTCGTGGAACGCCTTAATAGGGAAAACGGATTTGAGGAGGTGTGGATTCCCCACCTCGCGAAACCCGACCTCTATAAGATATCTGGACATCTAGAGAAATTCCAGGAAGACCTTTTTCGGGTAAAGGGAAAAGGTGGTGAATTCGTGCTCAAGCCCATGAACTGCCCCCACCATATCCAGATCTTTCAGTCGCAATTGCACAGCTACCGGGAACTGCCCATTCGCTATTTCCAAACCACTACCGTGTATCGCGATGAGCAATCGGGAGAATTGGCGGGGCTCACGAGGGTGCGGTCTATCACACAAGACGACGGCCATGTCTTTTGTACCGAAGAACAAATACCGCAGGAATTTGCCTTGAATCTCAAAATACAAAAGGAACTCGTGGCTGCGGTGGGGCTCAAGGAATACTGGATACGTCTTTCTCTTCGGCACCCCAAAAACAAAAAAGCGTACCTGGGAAGCGACACCGTCTGGAGCACGGCACAGCGCCAAATGGAAGACCTCTTGAAAAAGGAAAAGGTTCCCTACCGGATTGCAGAGGGTGAGGCCGCCTTCTACGGTCCCAAAATGGACTTTATGGCAAAGGATTCCCTGGGGCGCGAATGGCAGTTCTCCACCATTCAACTGGACTTCAACCTCCCCAAACGCTTCGGACTGGAGTACACTGCGCAGGACGGTTCTCGCAAAACCCCCGTCATGATTCACCGGGCGTTTATGGGTTCCGTGGAACGATTCATGGCAATGCTCATTGAGCACTACGCAGGTGCATTCCCCTTCTGGCTCGCTCCCGAACAACTCTGGATAGTCCCTGTATCAGACAAATTTTTGCCTTATGCGGAGAAAATCGCACAAGAACTCAAGGGATTCCGTATTAATGTGCGCCGGGAAAACGAAACCCTCGGCAAGAAAATCCGCGAGGGAGAGATGCAGAAAATCCCCTACCTTCTCGTAGTGGGCGAAAAGGAACAGACGAGCAACACCATTTCCGTACGCCAGAGAGGCAAAGGAGATCTCGGGAGCATGAAGCCAGCTGAATTCCTCAAAAAACTCTCCCAGGAAGCGCTTCCTCCCCAATAACCAACCCCCGAGCGTATCCTTGCTCGGAGCAAGTTACAAACTCATCCTTAGCCTGGCTAAGGTGTGGATAACTTAGCCAGGCTAAGGCAGAAAAGACATGAAGGAATTAGTTGTTATTGTGGGGCCCACGGCCTCGGGCAAAAGTGAACTCGCGGTAAAGCTCGCTTTGCGCTTTGGGGGCGAGATTGTTTCCGCCGACTCAAGACAAGTATACAAGGGCTTGGATATAGGGGCGGGCAAAATAACAAAAAAGGAGATGCGGGGCGTGCCCCATCATCTCTTAGACGTTGCCTCTCCCAAAAGAATCTTTACCGTTGTCCAGTACCGGAGACGCGCGCTCAAGGCGATAAAAGACATCCAAAAAAGAGGCAAGCTTCCTTTTCTCGTGGGCGGCTCCCCTTTTTACATTTACGCGGTCGCCAACGGCCTTCTGTTTCCGGAAGTGCCTCCAGATAAAGAGCTCCGAAGACAGCTTGAACAATACTCTGCAGAAAAATTATACGAGAAACTCCAAAAACTGGATCCCGCGAGAGCCGCAACCCTTCGGCAGAGCTCGGGACAAGCCAAAAATAAAAGGCGCCTCATCCGGGCTTTGGAAATTGTGTTCAAGACCGGCAAGCCGGTGCCCGAACTCCCGCAAAAACCGCTCCCCTACCCTGTGCTGTTGCTTGGCATACAAAGAACGCAAGACGAACTAAAAAAACGAATTGTAAAACGTCTACAGAGAAGATTCAGAGAAGGAATGGTGGAAGAGATACAACAGCTCAACAAAAGTGGACTTTCTTGGAAACGACTGGAAGAGCTCGGCCTGGAGTATCGGTACGTTGCTCAATACTTACAGCAAAAAATCTCCCGCAAGGAGATGGAGGAAAAACTGGAAAGAGAAATCTGGAAATTCTCCAAGCGGCAGATGAACTGGTTTAAAAAAGACCCCCGCATCCGGTGGATCAAAGATCTCAAGGAAGCAGAAAACTTACTCCGATTAAGTTTTGAGGAGTTGTTCGAGAGTGGCGCGGGCAAGTTCCGGATTCGCTGAACCCTTGGAAGCGGCCATGAGTTTACCCACAAGAAATTGGAGAGCGGTTTCCTTGCCTGCCTTGTAGTCCTCCACCGCCTTGAGGTTCTCCTGGAGCACCTTCTTTGCTATTGCGAGAAGCTGGCCTTCGTCGGAAACTTGGAGAAGCCCCTTCTCCTCTATAATATGGTCGGGGTCTGCTCCCGTCCCAAACATCTCCTTGAGCACCTGTTTAGCAGCCGCGCTGGAAATCTTCTTGTCTGCAATCATAACGACGAGTTCTGCAAAGTTCTCCGGGGTAATAAGGAAGTCCTCCCCCACCACGGAGGCCCCTTCCAATAATCCCATGAGGTCGGAGGCAATGTAGTTTGCCGTAAGCTTCACCATCTGCTGGAACTTATCTGCTGAAACTTCTGTGCCGAGTTCGGATACCGTTTTCTCAAAAAACTCCCCAATGTCCTTGCCGCGCACAAAAAGTTCCGCTTCTTTCTCTGAAAGCCCGTACTCTTCTTGAAGCCGCACAAAACGCGCCTGGGGCAGTTCTGGCAGCTCGGAGCGCAACTCCGTTATCTCTTCTTCAGAGAAGTGAAGGAGCGGGATGTCGGGCTCCGGGAAATACCGGTAGTCGTGGGCCTCCTCTTTCCCTCTCTGCGAAAATGTTTGTCCCTTTTTCTCATCCCATCCCATGGTCTCCTGCGCCACCTCCTCACCCTTTTCTAAGAGCGCCGTCTGACGCTCAATCTCGTAGGCAATTGCGAGTTCTACGGCACGAAAGGAGTTGAGGTTCTTCACTTCTACCTTAGTCCCAAGCTGTTTTACTCCTGCAGGTCTCACAGAAACATTCGCCTCCACCCTCATCTGCCCCTTCTCCATGTCTGCGTCTGAAACATCCAGATAGCGCAGAATAAGCTGTAGCTTGCGGGCAAACTCTCCCGCCTCTTTTCCCGAGGTGATGTCGGGCTCCGTTACCAACTCCATTAATGGCACGCCCGCCCTATTGAAATCTACAAGGGAGGAATCGGCGCCCGCGGGATGCACGAGGCGGCCCGTGTCCTCTTCCAGGTGCACCCTTGTAATGCGAACATCCCTCTCTCCTACCCTCAACTCCCCACCCACGCACAAGGGCATATCGTACTGGCTTATCTGGTACCCTTTGGGAAGATCGGGGTAGAAGTAGTTCTTCCGGTCAAACTTGGAATACTCCGGGATTTCTGCGTGCAAGGCCAGCCCCACTTTAAGCACCTTTCTTATCGCCTCCCTGTTGGGTACGGGAAGGGTGCCGGGATGCCCAAGGCATACCGGGCACACGTTCATATTCGGATGGTGTTCTGCGGGGTCGTTCAAGGAAGAACAAAACATCTTGCTCTTGGTGTTGAGTTCCGCGTGTATCTCGAGACCAATGGTAGGGGTATAGTTCATACTAAAGGAATTGTTTCACTTCCCTCCAGACTTTCTCGTGAATCTCTTCTGCCGAAAGCAACGTGCCATTTTCCACGCATTCCACGACTCGGAAATCTCCCGGAAACATCTTTATCGCGTCAAGGTATGAGGCCTCTGCGTCCACTAGGTGGCGAATATCTTTTTCATGAATATCTCTTGCCTTCTTCTTTCTCCTCTCTTCATTCTCGCAGAGTTCTTTCGCTACCAACGGGGGTATCTTCAAAAATAGAGAAACCGCTGGTTTCGGTATCTGAAAAATGCCGTACTCGAGAGAAAACAGCCAGTAAAAGAATTTCTTCCGCTCTTTTCTTCCTGGAAACTTTCCCCCTTGATGCCCGATGTTTGACCCAGCATACCGGTCCGTGATGACTACCTTTCCCTGCTCGAGCATTCTAGAGATTCGGAAGCTCGCGTCGTAGCGGTCGGCGGCAAAAAATATCGAAGCCCGATACGCTCCTACGTCCAGGGAGGAACCGTACGTTCCTTTGAGGTATTCTTCCACGGGCCCGGCGGATTTCTTCCTATATTGAGGGAAGTCAAAAAATGCGGTCTGAAAACCCTCTTTTTTCAGCCGCCCAAGCAAAAACTTACATTGGGTTGATTTTCCGGAACCATCAATCCCCTCAAAGGCAAATAAACTCCCTGGGCGTATTCCCTTTCCCATAGACATTGTTGGTCCTTATAGTATAGTACGCTGCGCATACGCTGTCCATTGCTTGACTATTTTGGACTATATGCTATAATTTATATACTCAAACGAAGGAGGTAAACATGCTGCGCTTATCGGAGTTTCAGAGTCAGCTGCCTCCCTTCGGAGGAAGCAACCGCTCTTTTGAGCATACGGACCTGGTAAAATTGCTCGCAGATCTCGGAGGACTTTTCAGAATGGACGAAGACCGAGCAATTCTCACCTTTATGGGAACTCCGGGTCAATTCGCGGCGGTGCTCAATTCACTGCTGCAAATCGCAAGGATGTGCGGGGTCAACATGGAATCCGCAATATGGGCAAAGTACCCGAATATATGCCCCTATTGCCTTTCCTGCCCTTGCATATGCGGGAGGACCAAGACCGCTCCTCATACCCGGCTGATTGTTCCCCTGCCAAAAAAGGGGCTGTCCTTTGCGGAAATGCAGAAGATGTTTGAAGAAATTTATCCGCCGAGCACCAGTTCTCCCCTTCTGCAGTTCCGAAAAACTGCAGAGGAAATTGCCGAAGTTTCCTGGGAAATCTTCACCCAGAGAAGTAAAAAAGCCATTGAAGAGGAATTCGCAGATGTCTTTGCCCGCCTTGCAGGATTAGCAAGTATCATCGGCATTCCGCTTGCTGGCCTTGAACAGCCTACTTCGTAGGCTGTTCTTTTATTCGTTCACGTTGTATTCGAGAAGCATTCTCCCCTCCCCAAGCTTCTGCTGAGAAACGAGCTTGAGGCGAAGCTCCATACCCTCATTTAAGAGCTTTATTCCCTTTCCCAGTAAGACGGGCTCATAAGTAAGGTACAGCGTGTCCACTACTCTCGCCTGCAAGAACTGCGTGTACACGGAACTCCCGCCAATTA
>JAHIUP010000002.1 GCA_018816925.1 Patescibacteria group bacterium | reverse complement strand
TGTATCCATCTGAATGATATGACGTTATGACTCTCTTCTCACCACCTTAAGGGTTGCGCCTCGGTAAACCAACAGAATACTTATTAGGGTTGCAAGTGCGGCAAGTGTAAAAAATGGGAATACCACGGAAACTTGCCCCGCAATAAAATTCGCCCCAACAGCAACTACCGCGACGAGATGGCCCAACCCAAGATAAAGAGAGCGCTTACGGAGGATTTGATTTGATGCTTGTGCATAAGCCACAAAAAACAGGATTGTTCCCGTTAGAAAGACCAACAGGCCTATTATTCCTGAAATAAAGTTCGAAGCGATTGGCGCTGTATTAAGGAAATCGAAAAGAACAAACGATTTAGTTGCTAAGATATCGACAGGAATACTAGGCTCAAGAACGCTCATTTGCCAGAAGAACAAGGTGGCCCCTATGAACGAAATCAGTGCCGGAATATAGAGTATGAATAATCTTCGGTTGTATCCCAGAAGAAGAGTTATCGAGCGTAGCAGAAATGTAATCGCTACCATAAAGCAGAAGTGCGCTATATTCTGGCTCATTTGAACAAGGGTCAGATCCTTAATAACTAAAAATGGTAAAGCAAACGCCATCATCATGAGAAGCACAAACACAAAGAACCAACGGAATGCGCTTAACGAAGGAGTGGTACTTTCTTTTGTCCTACGCCATAAGTGGAAAACAAGCGGTAAGAGGACAACAACCGAAAATACATTGATAACTTGATCAATCGGAATTTTGATTACTATTCCATCCATAAAGTTCTACCCTCTAACTTCGCCAAGCTTAGAAAGGATAACTTCGGAAGCCGTATTTAAGCTTGCGATATCATCGGAAAGGTCAAACGAAGGCAAAGAAAACTTCTCTCCTATGCGTACTTTAATGTGTTGGGAACGCCCCAGAAACCGCCAGATTGTAAGTCCCACGTTCCCCGTAATGTATACTGGCAGAATATGGGTCTTCGTACGCAGGGCGAGCCAGGCAGCTCCCCTTCTCCCCTTCCGGGGGCGTCCCAAGTGGTGGCGCTTCCCTTCTGGGAATATTACCACTCTTCCTCCATTTTCTAAAATATGCAGTGGGTACTGCAACGTATTCGCGAGACCCTCTCCTTTCTTCACGGGGAAACAACCCATGAGAAAAACAAAAGGAAACAGGAAAGGATTCTTGTAATACTTGTGCCAGGTGGCAAAAAAGAACGGCAAGTATTTGGGAGGAAGAGCTCCCCCAATAAAAAAGGGGTCAAGCCAGCTCCCGTGGTTTGCGACGATGAGAAAAGAATCCGGAAGGCCCTTGGGATTGCCTTGAACCTCAAAATGGAGAAAAAATCTGAAAAGAACTCTTCCCGGACTCCACATACTCCTCTGTACAATCTTCGCAAGAAAATCTCTCATATACCCTACTTTCATCTTACTCCCCTCTCTGTCTTCCGAGAAGAGCTGCTGTTGTGCTCCTTGGGCATCCAGGATCCCTACCTAAAACTACACAGATTGGTTATAATATAATATGGTCTCATACCCCTACACTTTTATCTTCCATCTTGCAGTGGGGCTTTTAAGCGGAGTAAGTACACTCTATCTACTCTCTAAAAAAAAGAGTTCCCCCATACCTACGGTGCAGAGTTATTTCAACTGGTTTCTATTCTTTGCTCTTTACAATTTCACTCTTGTGCTTTCGGTGCTCCTATTCGCAGAATCTCCATTCGCACTCGGTATTGGATATATAATAGCGCTCTTTTTCCTGGGACTCGGCGCGTGGCAGGCATTTCTCTTAAACTTATACTTTATTTGTGTAAAGGAACCTGTAAGGAATTTACTTTCACTCTTCTATCTAGGAGGAATCATATTTACCCTACTCCTCCACGGCATGTTCTTTGGTCTTCCAACGGCTACCGCGGATGGAAACTGGATTTTCTGGTATCCAAACCAAATGATATCGTTTCTCTACATCATTTTTATGTTCGCCGCTGGCTGGTCAGTAACTATCGTGATGGGAAGATACGCTCCTTCTCTCCCGCAAGGCCCCCTAAAAACAAGGTCTATCCTTTTCTCTCTTGCTTCATTCCTTTTTCCTTTCGCGGCCCTGCTCTATTTTGCGGCAACTAATGTTGTACATCTGTATATCTCTTGTTCTCTCGTTGTTCTCTCTCTTGTCCTCCTCGTAATCGGAAACGCCGGAGTTAGAATATCTAAGGATTAAAAAATATTGAGCCGGCACAAACTTAAATGGCGGCAAGGAACTCCATAATCTGAGGCGACGGAAGAGAAGATCTGAAGCGAGCGCCCCGTAAGGCCGCTTGCGTCGCGGGAAGCAGAACAGAACCAATGCAAGACGCTCCCAAGAATCCAAGCGCAAGGTATCCCAGCTGCACGGGGAATCCGGCAATGGGCACAAGTACAAGGGCTGCGAACTCTGCTGTCAGCCAGCCCACAGCCAGCAAAAGAAGCCCAAATGACTTCTGCTTCACTTCAGCATCCCGAGACAAAGAAGCAAAGAGGTGGAAGGTGAAAGCAAGCGGGAGTATGCCGAGCGCAGACAAAAGAAACGCTCCTCCGTACAAAAGGTAGTTTGTCTCTTGAAGAAAGAGGGTGGCTCCCGCAATGCTCCCAAACACTGCCACGGAACCTATGCCAGCCCAATATGGAAGACGGAGAGGAAGCACGTAGAACGTAAGATAAAGAGCTGCGGCAGCGCCAGCAGCAAACAAGGTATAGGATAAAAGAAGCGTGAACCTGGCGAGTTCAGGGAAAAAGAGCCCAAGCCCTGCAATGCCTGCCTGCACAGCTGGAATGATAAATGCAAGAGCCAAAAGAAGGCCTATCTGACATGGCTTCCCTCCCCTTCTTGCCTGCAGGCAGGAAGATAAAAACTGCCTTCCAATTAGGCCTAAACCCAGGGCAAGCAACATATATGCGAAGGCGCCTCCCATATATAAGGTTAGTATACTCTTTGCTGGAAGAAAGGCAAAACCAAAGGGGCGCTGCTCTGCTGCCAGCGCCCCTTCTCAGACACAAGGATCCTACGGCGGAGAGCGGCCTTGATCCTCTTCTCCCTCCTGCCCTAAGGGGATATAATTAGCAAGCGCTGCCCCAATAAAGAACAGCAAGGCGAGCCAGTATCCTATCTGGTACTCTATGGTCACTCCCTGCCCCTGTGCCTTGAGATCGCTGTTGGCTTTAATCTGAAGTACGACAAGACACGCAGCTCCAAGTACGCCAGCTATCCCCCGAAGCATAGGGCCCTGGCTGCCAGCGGCAAAGAGCAAAATTGACCCTACTACGCCAGCTATGCCCGCGAGAATTGCATAGATATCCTGGCCCACCTGCTCCCCTTGCACTTCCTGCCCAAAAACCATGTCCGTGCCGCGAAGTTCTACCATTGGCACTCCTTGGCACGAAACCGTGGCCCAGGGCAGGAAAAAGGCCGCTAAGGCAAGGATGAAAAGGACTCCGCTCACTTTTCTTCGGGTATCCAAGCTTCACCTCCTAATCTAAGCGTGCTTCTCTTGTACCATAGTCCACCCGCCATTACAAGAACTTCAGCTTGGGGAGAATATTAAGCATGTTAGACATTGAATGTCTAACAATCCCAACCACGAGCTGGGCAAAAGAGAAAGTCCCGTACCTGGCTGGTACGGGACTTGAAAGTGCTTATCTGTTATGGGCGCTATTCTCCTTTCTCTCGCAGTATACGTTCCTGCTCCTCGGTGAGGGGCAGGCCGAGCTGTTTGCGGGCGCGGATGTAACAGATGTCATCTTGATAGCGCGTAAGACTTTCCTGCGACCAAGACACTCCAGGCGAGCTTAATTTGTAGTAGCCATCTGTACCGTCTGGCGCAGTCTTGTTTTCATCCCAACCTATGAAGTAATCGCGCACAGCTCCATCCGGGGTCAGTACGGACACGGATATGTTTTCAATCCATGCACCGTTTGAACCGGCCGGGAGATATTCGCCCTCAGGAAAACTCCTAAAGGCAACGAACTCTTTAAGTCCCGATTCTTCTTGCAAAAGACTTTGAGCAACTTCTCCCTGGTCCTTTCCCCAGCGATCTCTATCAACTACATTGGCTGGCGGGTTTTCCGCCGTTGGTCGTTGTAACATAGATACCTCCTACATAATCTCCAGGGCCCACTTGCCTTTCATCACATAGTCCCAGCTTGCAGGAAACGTCGTGATAAGGTTGCCGCTGTCGCCAAATGCGAGGAATACGCCTCGGTCTGTGTAGAAGCCATAGGCATCACGCTCTACCTGGGCAACATTGTCCCAGTGGCGATAAACAACTTCCCTGGTCTGTGGGTTCTGGAGAGCTTGATTCAGTTTCTCTGCAAGTTCAGTGTTTGTAGCAGTTTCCGGGAGGCCGTAGCGACGCTTGAGCTCTAGTAGGCGTTCTGGATACTTTGTGAGATGTTCTGTTAGCCTTTCTCCAGTTGCCTGGAAACTCAAGCTATGAAACCTCGTCACGCCTCTCTCTGTGAAGAGTAACACATCGTCTCCACCTTCGTCAACGTACTTGGCGAGGCGCTCTGGGTTACCGGGAATATCTATGAGCTCCTCGTAGGCGGAGAGGTCTCCACGTCCCTTTAGCTTTGAGCTCAACGCGACTAGGCGGTCAAGCCCCTCCTTGTCCATGGACTTTATCAATGCCTTGCCACTCCTCACAAGCAACTCGGCAACCGGTCTCGACTTAAGCGCAATCTTTCCTATGTTCTTGTAGAGGGCTTTCCCCGCGCTGATCACCGGGTCTGTCGGATTGCCAGTCGTAAGGATGCCGAGCCCTGCAAGCCCAAGGATCCCGGGGCTGAATTCTGGATCATTAGTGACATAGAGCCACCCCTCCTTGACTACGTCGCGGATGTCTCCTATCACTATGAAGTCGAGGCCCACACTAGCTGCCAACTCCTCGACGGATTCTGGCTCTCCCCAGGCGATCCGCCAAACGGCAGAGTCCGTGGAAAGAATCATTGGCCGGTCAAGCAGCTGAACTCCTCTCGTACTCTCCCCTCCGCTTCCTGCCGCTCGCCTTGCCTCAATGAGCAGGTTATTGGCCTGGGCAATAGAAGTGTCTCCAAAGTACCCAGTCCCCTGCTCAAGTCCCCAGTACTGAAGCACCTGCTCTGCGTACTTCTCTTGGAAGCAGATGACCGCTGCCTCGGTCAAAGGACCAAAGTAGTCGGTTTCCTCTCCAGGGGAGCCGGGGCCTGTATCTGCCACGCCGCATGGCGTCCATTCACTCTTGTCCAGCCAGTTCAGGAATATCTGCAGGTAGCGTACGTCCTCTCCCTGCATCCCCCTCTTCAGATGCCTCTCAAAAAAGAGGAGGCTGTTTGGGATGCCGGGGATCACCAGTGAAAAAAAGATGTTAGACATTGAATGTCTAACAAGATCCAAGAAAAGAGGAAAAAAGAAGAAGCCCGGCACTGGAGGTGTCGGGCTTCTGGCTCTTGCGAACCTTATCTAGTTATTCTCCTTTCCTTTCTCTCGCAGTATACGTTCCTGCTCCTCTGTGAAGGGCAGGCCAAGCTCCTTGCGGGCGCGGATGTAGTCAGGTTTATCTTCCCATCCAGCTGCTTCTCGAGGTTCCGTGAGGGTGTAGTACCCCTTTTCTCCGTCGGGATTCAGCTTCTCTGAGTCCCAAGCGATGGTGTAGTCCCAGAGTTTTCCATCACTGGGAGTGAGAATCCAGAAGCTACACGCCTCTAATCCGCCTGGGAGTTCAGTTCCTTCGGCAGTTGAATAAACGCTGGCATATTCGGTGATGCCGCGTTCCGTGAGAAGTGCCCTGAAGATTTCTCCCAGGTTATTCCCCCATTTGTCTTGTGGTAGTTGATCTGTTCCCATCTTCCTCCTTGTTTGTTAGTGAAGTTCCAGCTGCCAGCTGAAGTTCTTGCCTGTCATAACGTAGTCGAATCCACGTGATGCGTAGGCAGTGACGAGGTCGCCTGCTTTGTCGAATACCGCATAGACGCCCGTTTGTTCATCGAAGAGCCAGTACTGGTCCTTGAGGACTCCAGTATCTGGATCCGTGTACCGCAGGATTCCCCGCCTGACGCCCTGGTTATCTATGAGGCCCTGAAGCTTTCCTGGCAGCTCCTCCTTTGTGGAGATTTTAAGGGCATCTTTCAGCTCGTCAGCATGTCCAATCCATGCATGGTTAATGCCGTCCTGGAAGTCTGGCGTGAGCTTCAACCCTGCCCTCAACTCTTCCACCATCCCCTCCGTATACTCCATGAATGCCTTCCCGCCCGTCATAAAGTGTCCTGCGAAGGTCTGGGCGTTGTGGCTGGTAGAGAGGATGCGCTCGTAGGTCGCTCTCAGCTCGCTGTCTGCTGGTATGCGGAATGCTCGGTCTGCGAGAGCTGCAAAGTCCTCTGCGAGCTTCTTTGGGTTGGTTATCCAGCGGCTCATGTCCCTTGCTGTCTTTAGGGCCGCTTGTTCTAGGGCTTCTCCTACAAATGGAGAAGTTCTCTTTACTATCTTAGCAAGCTGTATGGAAGTTTTCAAACCGCTAACCGCGAGGTCCTTGTCAGGCCCAAGGATCGTAGTCGCCAGCCCAAGAAGCGCAAGGCCTCCTATTAAGGTGTCTCCCTCGGGATCTCCGAGGATAATGAGTGTAGCTTGCTTGCCAAGGTCAATCGCGTCTCCCACTACGAAAACGTCGAGGCCGAATTTCCCGGCGAGTTCCTGAAGATTCTCCGGCTCGCCATTTATGATTCTTCCCACGGGCGTCTCAAACACCTGTTTTGCCCAGTAGGATCTGGCCTGCTCGAGGAGGGATGCGCGGTAGTACGTGACAGAGAACCTGCCACTCTGTTTTCCGTCTTTGATGGCGTACACGGTATACGTGTTCTCACCAACAGGAGTTGGAGCTGTTATCAACCAGGTTCCAGCAGAAGATACAGGGGTAATTGCTGTTAGCCGGCCATTGTGCTCCAATACCACCTTGGATCCGGGCTCTCCTGTTCCCCAAAGCTCCCTTTCGCTTTCCTGCAATTCGTACATGCTGTGGGGCAAAAGGATGATGGGCGTCTGAATGGAGAGCACATTCTTTATCTCCCCTTGGACACACAGTTCCTGCTCGGGGTAGATTAGATCTGGATTGTTTCCGATTACCTCCTTGTTTACTGCGTAGATTTCCGGCCACCTGCTCGCGTCTCCATAGTAACGGAGCGCAATCGCAGAAAGCGTATCCCCTGATTGCACCGTGTGGATCACGGTACAGGAAGATGCGGGGTTTTGCGCAAATGCGGACGCCTGCTGCTGCATCTGCCCGAGCACTTGCGCTATTCTGACAACCTCCTTCTGGACTTCCTCGGACTGCTCCTCTTCCGCGAGTCCCCCGCTTCCCAGGACTATGCCATTATTGGGTGGGGTCGGCGTCGGGGCTGGAGCAGGGCTGGTGTCTTCGCCTCCTCCTGCAAAATATACGCCTACGGTCTTACTTTCCTTCATCACCACCACGCAGGTATAGGTGTCCTCAATTGTCCCCGGACAGTCCCAGCCGTTGAAGTTTATCCGTTGCGCCTCGGGCACCTTCAGGGTTACGGTGGTATCAAGGGCGTATCTGCCTGCTTCTCCTGGGGCTGGGGTAATGGTTATGGCGCCTCCTGTCACTGCCTGGGTGCCGTATCTGGCATTGAATGGATAGCCGCCGTCTTCTAGGAAGAGCACGGGCAGGCGTACCACCTCCGCCCAGACCTCTCGGTTTCGGGTCATCATGAGTTCACACGTGCTGCCGTAGCCCGAGCACCCGTCTCCGCTCCATTTCACCGTGGCGCCGTCGGGTATATTGCTCGGAACCAGGTTGACACCAGCTACCACTCCGTCTGACGGATCGTACACGTAGCAGGTTTCCGTCTCCGGCGGAGTCACGTTTAGAAACTCTTTGCCGCTCCCAAGGGAAAGCTCAATGTTGCCGTACTCGCCTATGAGGCTCTGGGTCATCTTCTGCCCGTTCACCGTAAGTGTGTAGCAGGGCACGGGCGTGGGGCTTGGGGTTGGCGTGGGAGTTGGCGCTGATGCTGCATCCGCAAAGACCTCCAGCACCAGCCAGGTTTCCAGCGCAGGCTCTGAGGGCATGGGTGAGTAAGTGTAGCCCTCGTAGATCTCGTAGATGCTGAGCTCGTATATCCCAGCTGCGGGAAGGACGCAAGTCGCCTCCCACGGGTAGATGCCGTCCGCGTCACCCTCTGCCCCAAGATAGATGTTTTGGGTGACGGTGCATTCAATATCTGCGCCTCCCAGCTCTTTCAGGCCTATCTCATCAATCACGGTAGATACAATGCTGTCCTTGAAGATCGCCTTGGCCGTTACGTGAACTGTTTGGCCAACAAGATACGGGGATTCCTCCACGGCCCTTATGCTCGTTTTGATGCGAGGCACAAGGCTGCGAGGTATGACAGGGGTCGGGGTTGACGCCGGGGCAGGCACTGCGGTTGGAGTTGGAGCTTGCGTGGCTGTGGCTTCGGCTTGAATTGGAGCTGATCCCGCTAACATAAGGCCCACGGTTGCGCCAGAGAAAGGTATGCTACCTTCTGCGCTGTAGTCCGCAGCGTTGAGGATATATACTGTACCTCTCTCGCTGGAGACATAGATCATTCCGTCCTGGCTTTCTGCCACACGCAATGGCCGGGGTCCTGCATAGGGGGTGGCCACCACGGTGTTGTTTGCCGTGTCTATGACGGAGATGGTGCCATCCACATTGTTCGCCACGAATACCCTTGTACCATCAAGAGATACTGTCAGGCCTTCGGGGTAGTCTCCTACCGGTATGCTGGCTACCACTTCATTCGTGGCAACGTCAATTACCCAGAGGGTATCTAGCCTGCCGCTTATGGCATAAAGCCAAGTGCCTTGCGGATGTATGGCCAAGCCGTTTATCTGAACTTCCAGAACTTCCAGAGATATGGCGGCTGCCACTATGTCGTTAGCGGTATCTATGACGGTGATGCCCCCAGAGTCGGCAACATACACAAAGGTGCCGTCCGGGTGAGCAGTCATGCTATTAGGATAGCACCCAACTTTAATGGCGCTCATCACGGCGTCTATCTCCGTGTCAAACACGGTAACAGTGTTTTCGCCGTAATTTGCGACATATCCTTTGTTGAGCCCATGGGGGACAACAACGTCAAACGGGCGATTCCCAGCGCTGATCGTGCCCAGCACAGCGCGGGTCGTGGCACTGATAATCGTGACTTCCGTGCTTCCAACGGCGTGACCTGGAACGTATATCTTGCTTCCGTCCGAGGTTCTGCCCATTTCCGTGGGCACTGGCCCAACAGGTATGGTGGCAATGACGCTGTTGTTGCTTGTGTCTACCACTACGAGGGTGTTGCTGCTCTGATTTACGACATAGAGCAGTGATGGCGCCTGCTGCGCCTGCGCTTGCCCTGCCGTGAAAGTGCCAAAGGCAAGGAGCAGAAACGCAAACAGCGCTGCGAGAGATACGGATACGATCAAGTGGCTGCGAGTCATTCTATGTCCTCCTCTTCTTTCGGTAATGTCCTTCTGCGTCTCGGGAAATCTATCAACCATTCGTTTTTCCTTCCTTTCAATATGCGCGCCGCCTATTTTAGGCTGCGTGGTTTTAAAATGTGCAGATTCTTAACTGCTACTCTCAAGACAAACACACAAAAGAAACCGCGTCAAGGGCGGGTCATTGTTTTCCTAATGCTCTGCAAGAAACCCTAAAACAGCTGCTGTCTGCTGCCTTGCGCATCTAATGCCTCATTCACCATACTATCCGCCTCCCTGTTGTGCTCTCGAGGAATAGAAGTAAAGCTCACCTCCTTGAAATCCAGGGTAAGATTCCAGAGTTCCAGAAAGAACTTCTGGATCTGCGGGTTCTCTATCTTGTACTCGTGGTTCATCTGCTTTACCACAAGCTCCGAATCCACGCATACCTTCACTACTGCCTCCTTTGCTTCCTTCTTCCCCCACAGGGCCTTGATCTTCTTAAGAGAAGAGATGACGGCACGGTATTCCGCTTCGTTGTTTGTGGTTTCTCCAATATACTCCCCGTACTCTTTGAGCACGTTTCCCTTTTCATCTCCGATGACCACCCCTATGGCGGCAGGACCAGGATTTCCCCTTGAACCCCCGTCCGTGTGCACGGTGTATCCTTTCATACCTTATGGGAACGGAAATACTTGTGAAGACACTCCCCGAACTTCTCTGTGTTCTTTGTCTTGAAACGGAAACCGGAGGCCGGAGGGTGGCCTCCATAATCCTCTAGGAGTTCTGCGCACGATGCCATGGCCTCCACCGTGTTGTACCCCTTGGGAGCCCGCGCGCTTCCTATACACTCTTTAGGCGCCTCCTTATACAGGAATACGGGCTTGTCTAGATCCTTGGAGAGCACAGAGGCGGCCGAGCCCAACAGCACATAGTCCACCCCTGAAAAGCCCTCGAACACCACACGCTCTCCTCCTCTTCCCTTCACACGCTCATGGGCTTCATCCACCAGCGCCTTGATGGTCTCCTGGCGCACTTCGTTTTTGGCGGCAAGATGAGTCGTAAGCTCTCTTGCCTCTTCCTCTGTTGGAGCCGCGAGAAGCCTGAAGGCCCCGGGAACACCATCCTCCACATCCCTCACATTCAATATGGAGATTGCCCGGTATACCCTGTTCTCAAAGGAAAAAAGCTCTGCTATGGAAGGGAACTCCCAGAGCGCCCGGAGTCCAGGCCTCCAGGTTCTCTCCATTGTAGCAAGCCCCTCCTGAATTATTTCCAAGTTGTCCTGTTCGCGGGGCATCATGTCTGCTATAGTCCCGAGGGCCGCGAGTTCCGCGAGGGCTGCCCGCAAAGAAGGAGAAAGCAATTTGCCGAGCAGGAGTTCCGCCAGTCGGAACGTGAGTCCGGAGGCGGCAAACGTCTTAAAGGGATAACTGTCTCCTGGCTGTTTAGGGTCCACGACAATGGAGGCCTCTGGCACCTTCCCGTTGAGGATCTCATGATGATCCACAATCACCACCTCAAAACCAAGTTTCTTTGCCTCCTTCACCTCTTCAAAGTTGGAGATGCCCAAATCCATTACAACAAGGAGCGCGGGAGCGTGAGAACGAAGCGTCTTGAGTCCCTTGCGCGTAATCCCATACCCCTCTGCCTCTCTGTCGGGGAAGTAAAGAGCTGTGGGTCTGGCTCCAAGCGAGGCCATGGCTTCTTTTAATATGACAACGGAGCACGCGCCGTCCAAGTCCGCATCCCCATACAAGATGATACGCTCCTGATTCTTTACCGCTCTCTTGATGCGGGTTGCCGCTTTTTTAATATTTTTGATTTCAGCCATATTTCTATTCCAGGGCCTTAAGCCCCACAAGCTGTTCCCCCGAGATAAAGGCGAGCATGGCGCCACCCCCAGTGGAAACGTGCCCCACTTTTCCTGCCAATCCCTTCCTATTGAGAAAACCTACGAGGTCTCCGCCTCCCACAACGAAAAATGCCTCGCTCTTAAGGACTGCCCGCGCCACCTCCAGAGAACCCTTTTCGTACGCATCCTCTTCCACCTTACCCAATGGTCCTGCCCATAGCACGGTACGGGCCTTGCGGATTTTCTCTTTAAACTGCCTGACTGTTTCGGGCCCAATATCCAAGGGAGATCCGGCAGAAGGCCTTCCGTCCGCGGCAAAGACCAAGCGCTCGGGATGGGGAACTTTGAGACCGCTCTCCTTAAGGCCTTGAGAGAGAAGATTGCCAAGCAGAACCCAATCTGCTTCCGCGCTCATCTTGGCAATAAAAGAACTCTTATCTTTAACCTTCGCTCCGCCCGCGAGAACCACAAAAGGCCTCTCGGGATTATCCCGGACGCGCGTCAGGTTCGCAATCTCCTTTTCCATAAGGAGACCCGCCGCGGAAGGCAACCGATGGGGAAGCTGTACAATGGAAGCGTGCTGCCGGTGGGCTGCGGCAAAAGCGTCATTCACGTAAACGTCTCCCGAAAAGGCAAGAGCTTTTCCAAAAGAAGCGCTGTTTTCTGTCTCTCCCTTGTGGAACCTAAGGTTCTCAAGCACCAAGAGCTCTCCTCCCTTGAGATTTTCCACTACAGCTTCCGTTTCCAGGCCCACACAGTCGCGTACGAACTTGACCGGGGCTCCATGAAGCTTCTCTAAACGCTCTGCCACCTTCTTTAAACTCAAACGCGCGACTCGCTTGCCTCCCGGCTTACCCAAATGGCTAATAAGGATAACCCGGGCCCCGTAGGAAAGCGCATGCCGGAGCGTGGGAAGCACCGAGCGAATGCGAAAGTCATCGGCTATCTCCCCCTTCTCATCTAAGGGAACATTGAGGTCGCACCGAATAAGTACGCGTTTACCCTGTAGAGAGAGGTCCTTGATGCGTTTCATTTGGACTTCTTACTCTGCGAAATGCACGGTCTCTCCCGGCTTCAGCACTCCCCTTTTCTCCTCCTCTTTTTTATTGAGAATGAGGGCTTCGTGGAGCGCCTGCCGCAAACCATCCTTGGGTTGCGGGGCAGTACCCTGGCTCTGCCGAGGAACGCTGGGTCCCTGTCCCCTTAAAGCGAGCCGCCGCTCTTGTTCCGTCTTGTGCTTCTTTCTGCATACCTTGCAGTATACTGGCCTAGTTCCATCTGGAGCGAACACCAACTTCGTTGGTTTATTGCACGTGGAACACACGGCGTCATATAGAAGGGGCGCGGGGTCGGGTGGAACGATAGGCAGCTGCTCTGTTTTCTTCTGGAGCTCTTCCATGCCCGCCCACTCGGAGATCTGCCGTTCCACTTCCGCGAGCGGCGTACTATAGGTATTGCGGGATGCCTGCACGATTTCCTCTCTCCTGCTCCCTTCAGGAAGTGGAATCGGGGGAAGGGTTTCCCCAGAGAAAGGCCTCCCAGCCAATCCGTCTATCATGAGTTTAACGTAGATGTGGTATTTACTAAGGTTCACGAAATCACCTGCCAAGAACTCGGGAGTAAACTCCTTCTCAAGCCATTCGGCGTCATCTGCCCCCACACGGAAAGAAACCAGGGTCCCCACGTTTCCAAACACCGCGTCGCACACGGTCTCGTCAAGTTGGGTAATATACTGATGACTCAAAATAAGGGAGAGCCGGTACTTGCGGGCTTCCGAGAGAATGTTTGCAAAGCTCTCTGTGGCGAAGTTCTGAAACTCATCTATATATAGGAAGAAATCCTTACGCTCTTCTTCAAGAATGTCCACGCGCGACATGGC
>JAHIUP010000011.1 GCA_018816925.1 Patescibacteria group bacterium | reverse complement strand
TTATTTTAACAGTTCGGGGGGGATTTCAGGATAGTACCCAACCTCCGCTTCTTCGGGGTGGTGCCAGCTCCAAAAGAGCTCCACGAGTTCTTCTGTGTTTAGGGGGACAATCTGGAGGCCGGCCCCCCGGAGTCCAGAGGCCACGTATTCCATGCGTTGCCAGAGCTGGGCTTTCATGCGCTCAAACTGCAGTTCGGGGATGCTGCCTCTCTTTGTGGTGAGCTGGAGTTTTTCGAGGAGTCCCCCTCCTTGGTTCGCGCCTTGTACATCCAGGAACGTGAAAGGCACCACCACAAAGAAGTTCTTTGCCATAATGGAGCCCTCCTTAATGAGTTGCCCAATGAATAGCCGGTAGTCCTCTGTTTGTCCGCGGAGAAGTTCGTTTTCTTGTTTGGCCTCCAGTTCCTTGAGTCCTTCCAGGTACCCCGTAATATTCAGGCGGCTCGAACGCACCACAATTTGTGCGGTAAAGTCCAGGGAGTTGAGGAAGTTCTGGAACTGTCCAATAATTGCCTGCCGTTCCTCATCCCCTTTGAGGGCGAAGTTCTGGGAGGAAACCATAAGCACGCCCCGCACCGTGCGGTCTTTGAGCACGAGCACTCCGTCCCGTATTTCTTCCAGCTCCAGAAAGTCCTGCGTGGAGGTTTTTGCCATACTATCTTTTGGTTTCTATCTTGGTCGCGAGGTCCGCTACTTTGCTCTTTTTCACGACCTGCGGTTTTTTTATCTCATTCATTCCATCCGTCTTTACTCCGTACGTTTCGGTCTTCTTGGCTGGCGCCGTACGTCCCCTTTCCCAGACATAGTTTCGCGCGCCTCCCGCAAAGTATAAGGCGTTTACCAGAACCTGGGGAAGCGAGCGTCCTCCAACCTTGAGGAACGCGAGGGCAAAACCAAAGGCGCCGAGCGCCAACGCGCCTCCCAAGAAAAGGGAGAAAGGGAGCGCGAGGAAGTAGAGGAAGAGAATCACGCTCCCCGGGACTGCCAGGTACACGAATTGGCGCAGGGTGAGGGGGCCTACTATTTTTGCCTCTCTCTCAATAAACTGGGGTACTTCAAAGCGCATAAGAAATTATCTTATCATACCATAGGCATGGTAAGAGCAAAACAGAGAGTAGGGCGCTTTTGCCTCCCTATTTTGGATGAGACCTCACATCCAAGAGAATGTAGGCACTCTTCTCAATCAAAAAATAAAACCGGTAATTCCGGTCTATCCGCGCCTGCCAGATGCCCTGTGCCTCGCTATACTTTTTTGCGTGGAGCGAAGGATGGCGGAGATTTCTACTAAGATACAATACTTGTTTGTGGAACTTCTTTCCAATCTCTCTTGGGCATTCTTGCAGCCTTTCCTTGAAGAGGGGCGTGTAGTGTATTCTCATCGCTCAAGAGATTTTTTCAGCTGCGCAGCCGAACGGAAAGGTCCCGCCGCCTGGCCTTTTCTGTACTGGGCGATGGACTTTGCGAGGTCTTTATCTAGCTCCTCTTTCCACTGGTGAGTATCTAAAAGCTCCTCATATTCCTTGCGGGGGATGACAACGAGCTCGCCCCTCCTGGTAAGCTTCTTGGGGATAGTAAGTGTATTCATGATCATAGAGTTATAATATCAGGCGGGGAGTTCCTACACAAGCCCCCCACACTAACACATTAGTGTTGGGGGCAAGGTCTCCCTTTTAATAAACTGGGGCACTTCAAAGCGCATAAGAAATTATCTTATCATACCACAAAGAAAGCCCAGGCGGGAAACGAGCGGGAGGCGTCGTGGCCGGAGCTTGACAAATTTCATCTCTGTAGTATACTTATAAGACGAATCTCCAGACGCAAAAAATCAAAAAAAGGAGGTAGAAATGCCGACTGGAAGATTGGAACGGATAGGATTGGGGGCCGCCCTTGGGCTCCTGATTCTATTCTTTGGAATTTGGTTGCGGGTGGACATGCACAATGTTCACCAAAGCCAGGATGATGCCCTCGATCAGGGGCGCAACATCGGGAGTACCTTGCAAGAACAAGGGGTGGGCCTTGAGGAGTTGAGCGCAAAGCTCAACGAATTAAGGCAGGTTGTCAATGAACAAGACCCCTTAACCTTGGTACAAGTCCAGGGGCTCTTAGAAGACCTTGGGAAAAAGGTTGAGGGGCTAGCAGAGAGCATCCCTTCGGAGCTTAAAGGCGACTACCTTGTTATTCAGGGCCGGATAAAGGGCTTAGAGGACAAAGTGGACGCCTTGATGGTTGGTTTGGATGGACGGCTGGATAATTTAGAGGGCCAGGTTGGTGAACTTCCTGCTGTACTGCAGGAATTGCAGGCCGCGATAGCTGGTCTGCAAACAGACTTCGGGGGATTTAAAGAGGAGGTGCGGGAAGCGTTAGCTACCCCCATACCAACCCCCACGCCCCAGCCAACGTCCACCACAACTATACGGCCGCAGTGGACGCCAACACCCACAGCTACAGCCAGGCCTGCAACAGCGACGCCGACCCCTACGCCTGCTCCCCGCACTACCC